>JAYTJD010000213.1:0-1004 GCA_043731405.1 Candidatus Altimarinota bacterium | reverse complement strand
GTGAAACTCTCAGATAATCCAAACAAGGCCATGGGATCAGCGGAACGAGTCAAGCTATTTAGAGAAACATTCTGAGTTGCTGGTATGGAGGAGCAAGCGGTGATGGTGTAAATAATACAGGAAAAGTCTTCAAAAGAGACCTCATAGGGCAGATGCATCCGCTCTGTGGGCCTCTCGAGAAATCGGAGGCAAATATCGAGAAACAAATTTTTCCTCAAAACCCCAACTCTTGCGAACTGGGGTTTCATTATTTCTTTAGCTTCTTATGTAACAGGAGGAATAGCTTCCTCTGGAACTCGGCGATCATGGGATTCTCGATGATGATCGAGTGTTCGTGAGTGTAGTCAATGTAGGCAATCTTGTCACCGTAGATCGTCATCGTCACATCCTGATCGAACTCATCATATTCCTGTGGGATTCGCACGATATCTCGTTCGAGTCTTTTTATTTTTGGATCTGCAGCTTGTCCTGAGCTGATGACCATGCGTTCGAGTTGTTTTTTGTCTCTTTTTGCACGATAGTCGGAGGGGAGATAGGTGTTGGATCTCTCGACATCTCGCTCGGCACTCACTCGGTAGAACACGGCCCCCTTCGGGAGCGTATCGACGATATCAGCGAATACCCGGGTGACTCCAGAGCGTCACTCCTGATAGCTGACAGAGACCTGATTCTCGAGTTTGTCGTATTTGGCTCTGAGCTCAGATACGAGTGGGGTGTTACGCTTCTCGAACTCGCGGATCATATCCTCGATCCTCTCGGGTGGGAGGGCGGCATAGAGTGTTCGTTTTCACTTGGTCAACTCTCTGATGAGTGATGATTCGATGAGTATGGGGAGCGAGCGGTACACCTCTGGACGATGAAGCTCAGCTCTCTGACAGATGTCTGCGATAGACGATATCCCGTGTTCGAGGAGATCGAGATAGATTCTCGTCATTTTTTCTCATATTCCGAGTTTCTCGAAGAGTTTTATATATTTTTCCATAATTTGCAATAAATAATTACAT
>JAYTJD010000212.1:0-2484 GCA_043731405.1 Candidatus Altimarinota bacterium | reverse complement strand
GCGATCGCCCGACAGGTCATGCATCCAGAGGATAAGGAAGCGACTCTTGAAGCATATTTCCGTAAATATTCTCGTAGTGACGCCCACAATATCGACCGAGATATCCAAGAAGCACTCTCTGCGGTGAACTTTATGCCTGCGAAGGAGATCGTATTCGCTGACTTCCTGAACCGCGTGGTGAAGACCTTCTCAGGTGGGCAACAGGCTCGTCTCCTCCTCGCTGGAGCACTCATCCAGGATCCAGATATACTCCTCCTCGATGAGCCGACGAACAACCTCGATACCGATGGAGTCTATCATCTGACTGAGTTCCTCCGCAACTACCCGAAGACAGTTCTCGTGATCTCGCATGATGCTGAGTTCCTGAACGCGTTCACGGATGGGATTCTCTATCTCGATGTCTGGACCAAAAAAGTCGAACAATTCATGGGAAACTATGATGCTGCGGTCGAGCAAGTAGAGCGGAGTATCGAGGCTCAGAATCGAGCGAACTCACGACTCGACAAAGAGATCCAAGCCAACAAAGACCAAGCCAATGTGTTCGCCCACAAGGGAGGCAAACTCCGACTCGTTGCGAAAAAAATGGTCGAAAAAGCAGAAGAGCTCCAAGGGATGAAGGGAGAGGCAAGACGAGAAGATAAGACGATACGAGAGTTCAAGATAGAGAACCAAGCAGGCATCGGTGGACAGATCATAGGGATCACCTCTCTCCAGGTCATCCGCAATCATCAAGCAGAAGAGATGAAAGTCGATATCTCTCTCGGGAAAAATCGTCATCTCCTGCTCTCAGGACCAAACGGTATCGGTAAATCTACGCTCCTAGAGTCAATCGCCAAGGGTACTGCCCAGGGTGTCGTGATCGGACCCAATGTGAAGATCGGATACTACCGGCAGGATTTCTCTACGCTTGACTTCAGTCAGCGAGTCTATGATTGTCTCTTCGAGGCATCAGGTCGTACAGCACTAGATAAGGACCTCAGATCATTCGCCTCTGGGTTCCTCATCACGGGTGAGCTCATGGCGACTCCGATCGGAGCACTCTCTGAGTGACAAAAGTGACTCGTCATGTTCGCGAAGCTCGCACTCGAGAAGCCAGGACTCCTGATTCTCGATGAGCCAACCAACCATATCAACTTCCGTCATCTCCCTGTCATCGCGAAGGCTCTCGATGAATATGAGGGAACGATGATCATGGTTTCACATATCGATGAGTTCGTATGGCAAGTGCGGATCGATGAGTATCTGGAGTTGGCGTAAAAGAAAAATTCCCATTTTGGGAATTTTTTATTATAATGGTCCTATGACTTACTATACCTATATACTCCATTGTGCTGATTCAACACTCTATACTGGGATCACGACTGACATCGATAGACGAGTCCAGGAGCATAATATGGATGACAAAAAGTGAGCTAAATACACTCGAGTTCGCCGACCAGTAGCACTTGCCTATTCTGAAAATTTCGAAAACCGAAGTAAGGCGAGCAAACGAGAATATGAAATAAAAAAAATGACACGAATAGAGAAGATACAACTTATTACATCATAAATCTATCATACCATACATACATCAATCTACGACATCAGTGTCCGAAAAACCAATGGCGAAGAAATATCACTCTCAGAGTATAAATGAAAAGTTCTCCTCATCGTCAATACTGCCACCAAGTGCTGACTTGCTCCACAGTTCGAGGAACTCGAGACCCTCTGGAATCAGTATTCGCATGATGACGTCGTAGTACTCGGCTTCCCTTGCAATCAGTTCTTGGATCAAGAACCTGAGAGTGATGAGACGATGGAGAACGTCTGTCAGATGAACTTCTGAGTGACTTTCCCACTTTTTGCGAAGATCGATGTGAACGGGACGAACACGCATCCACTCTACTGATACCTCAAGTCCAAAAAAGGCTGGTTCTGGAACCGTACGATCAAATGGAACTTTACGAAATTCCTCATCGATCGTGAGTGAATTGTAATAGAGCGGTATGCTCCGACCGTCAGTCCCCTATCGATCCAGGGAGATATAGAACAGTTGATATAGATTCCTATTAAGCTGAGACATCAAAAAAAACTCCTCCAAATATTTGGAGGAGTTTTTTTTGATGATTATTTCTTTATCATTACATACTTACCTGGGATCTTCGTAATATATGTGATTTTTCCACTTGTGACTTTCACTGTTGCAACTTTGACTTGTTTCCCATTAGGGAGGACTCGGTAGACGATGATCTGTGTTCCCTTTTTGAGAGTAGTTGTCGTCGTGAGTACCTTTGATTTTTTGAGATCGGCAATCTTTTTGTCGAATCGATCCTGAGTGATCTCTGGATCAGATGAAGTCGCAATAGGAGAGGCAACAACAGATCCAGACTGAGTAGTCGATGGAGTGACTATCTTCACTGGTGCAGTGTATATACTACCTCCTCCGCTATTTCCAGAAGACACTACTGGAGCGAGGACCGTGACCGTACGTATCGTAGATCCTGT
>JAYTJD010000211.1:0-2485 GCA_043731405.1 Candidatus Altimarinota bacterium | reverse complement strand
CCCTCTTTGAGAGCATCGAGAGTATTTGCATTCACACATACCTCAGTCACTAGTCCTACGATGCGGAGAACTTCGATGTTATGTTCTCGGAGTACTTGCATCAATGTTTTGGCTCCCTTAGCAACTTCATATCCATCCTTTGCATTCCCATCGAGTGCTGTGACCCCCATATCGAATGCTGAATATGCATCTCTATTTCGCATCCAACCCTTGTATATTTTCACACATTCTGCGGGATCTAAGATGCCATCGATGAGCTCTACATCCTTGGTACCTCAGATACTATGATCTGTCCAGAGGAGATCAGATGGATCAGTGGGATTGAGAGGATTTTGTGTGTATGGATCCAGTCCCCAAGTAGAGGCAAATGATATGTGTCTCTCTGGATGGTAGTCAACACTATCGATGATGAGCATTCATGCTTGTCTTGCCTCCTGTGTGACTCGATTGACTGACTCGACCACCTCCCGTCCTGCTGCCACTGGGAGTCATCCCTCTGCAGTGAACGTCTCCTGTATATCGACTCTGAGTATTGCTGTATTTTTCATATAGATAGTATTAAGTATTAAAGTGTAATTATAACGCTTAATTATGATGTAAATTTTAGACCATCTAATGGTCTTTTCATTTAAGTGTTGTTTTTACGCTTATAATATATTCATAATAAGTATTATGTCAAAAGTTTTTTATAAAAGTAGGTCTCTATTCAGCCACGTACACAAAAAAATACTCACGAATTACCGAGAGTATTTGAGTATATCTATTTTCTTGTTCCACCGTTCTCATGGAACTTCTTCCCGAGGTGATGCATTGCTGTATATCTCAGGAGTTCATATTCGAGTTCGATGAGTTTTTTTGGATCTATCGCAGCACCATGCTCTGCTCGATAGGCTACCATCATAGCTTCAGCTTCTTTTTTCTGACTTTCGATATACTCTGTATCTGTGAGAGTATCACCAGATACTACTACATCAGCGAGGATCGTACATACTTCTGGAGAGATATTGAGTACACCTCCACTAGTTGCATACTCTGCAGTATGTACTTTGCCTCCTATATAATACTCGACCGAGAGTACTCCGGGACGGATCGCAGATAGGAGTGGCTCATGCCCAGTGAGAACAGTGATCTCTCCATCCTCCGTCATGATAATGATACGAGCGAATGCGTCAGCCGAGAGAATATTACCAGATGCAGAGGTGATGATGAGCTTCATGAGTTTTTAGTTTTTTTTGAGTTGTTTGATTCCTATGAATTTGTTCGTCATCCTGAGGTTTCCGAAGCTCAGGATCTGTCTCAAGAATCTAGATTCCGTGCATTATAATGCCACGGAATGACAAGAGCACGATACAAGAAGTCGAGTATAAAATATATTTATTTCGCTGCAGTTTCAGCTGCATGAGCTGATATCACCTCATCGATAGATCCCTTATACATGAAGTATCTCTCTCCGATATGATCAACATCTCCGTCGATAATCATCTTGAACCCTCGAACTGTATCGTCGCGTTTTGCATAGACACCTGGAGTACCCGTGAACTGCTCAGCAACGAAGAATGGCTGAGAGAAGAATCTCTGGATCTTGCGGGCTCGAGACACTGCGAGCTTGTCGTCTGCAGAGAGCTCATCCATACCGAGGATGGCGATTATATCTTGGAGCTCCTTGTATCTCTGGAGGATCTTCTGACACTCACGAGCGACCGTATAGTGTACCTCACCTACGACTGCAGGATTGAGGACAGTAGATGTCGAGTCGAGAGGATCAACGGCTGGATATATTCCGAGCTCGGCAATAGATCGGTTGAGTACCACTGTCGAGTCTAGATGGGCAAATGTATTGGCCGGAGCTGGATCTGTGAGGTCATCCGCTGGTACGTATACCGCCTGAACTGAAGTAATAGATCCATTCTTCGTCGAGGCAATACGTTCCTGGAGGATACCCATATCTGTCGCGAGAGTTGGCTGATATCCTACCGCTGATGGGATACGACCGAGGAGGGCTGATATCTCAGAACCCGCCTGAGTAAATCGGAAAATATTATCAACGAAGAGGAGGACATCTCGCTTCTCAACATCACGGAAGTACTCAGCCATCGTGAGACCGGTGAGAGCAACACGAGCACGAGGACCTGGAGCCTCGTTCATCTGACCGAATACCATGGCAGTCTTATCGATGACACCTGAGTCTTTCATCTCATGGTAGAGATCATTTCCTTCACGAGTACGCTCTCCGACTCCAGCAACTACTGAGTATCCACCATGCTCAGAGGCAATATTGTGGATGAGCTCCTGCATGATGACAGTCTTCCCTACTCCGGCACCTCCGAAGAGTCCTACTTTACCTCCCTTGAGCATCGGAGCAATGAGATCTACGACCTTGATACCCGTTTCGAATATCTCAGTTTTTGTCGAGAGCTCTTCGAAAGATGGTGACTTGCGGTGGATCGGATCTCGTCTCTCAGTCACTGGAGCATCCATATTGTCG
>JAYTJD010000210.1:0-15878 GCA_043731405.1 Candidatus Altimarinota bacterium | reverse complement strand
CTTGTTTCAAATTCGGGATTTTTTTCGATACAGGTTTTTCGTCTCCATAGAGCCAGTATATTAGGTAAGTAAATACCGTCAACTGGGGAAGACCCTATATGAAAATTAAAAAATCCTTCCTAAACATGGCTTAGGAAAGATTTTTTAAAACAATCTCATCACACTCTTCTCTTCGAGCTTGATCACTCCTCGCTTCACGAGTTCGAAGAATGATCGACCCGTCGCCTCAACATCCACGAGAGCGTTGTGTGCTCCGTCGAAATACTCATCGAAGAGGAATCTATGGAGCTCAGAGAGCTTCGGAGACTTCCATGCAAATCCTCGTCCAGGCAGCTTGCAATAGTCAGTCGATGTCCGCATCGTACAGATCGACTGGATCGGCGTATAGTCGCCCGATCTGCCGAGACGATCGAGCTCATAGCCGAGGACGCCCTCATCATAGGATATATTGTGTCCGACAACGATATCGGCACTATTGAGTACCTTCATGATCGTATCGATATGCTCACCCATATAGGCCTTGTCCGCCACATCTCGATCATAGATACCGTTCACCTGTGAGGCTCCGAACGGTATCGATACTCTCGGCTTGATCAGGATATCGTGTCTCTCGATCTCTGTGATACTACCATCCTCGCCTAGCTGAGAGACGATCGCTGCGAATTGGATGATATAGGGCTGTTGTTCGAGCTTGCCGTCTTTGACTGGGAATCCAGTAGTTTCTGTATCCCACACGCAGATTTTCATAGGGTATTTTTAATGGAATTTCTTATAATCAAAACTCTTCATATCCGTATCAATACGGCGGATAATATCGAGGATGACACCGACGACGATGATGAGTCCAGATCCTGATATGAGGAAGTCTATCTGAGAACTCGTAGGAAAGAGGTTGAAGTAGGCGTTCATCTTGGTCATGATGTATGGGAATACCGCGATGAGAGCGAGGAATCCTCCACCCCACAGATTGAGCCTATCAGATACATGTTGGAGATAGGTAGCGGTCTCCTTGCCTGGACGAACTCCAGGGATATATCCACCTCGTTTCTGTATATTCTCAGCGACATCTGTCGTGTTGAACGTGATAGATACATAGAAGAATGCAAACCCGAGAACAAGTGCGAAGTATGCACCGATATAGAACCAGCTTGGATTTTGCATAGACAAGTTCGCCGAGAGCCACTCTCCGATCGTCGCTGACATCCCACTCCCACGCTTGGCAAGGATCTGTCCGATGAGTGACGGGAATGTGATGATAGCAATCGCGAAGATGATAGGTACCATCCCTGCTTGATTGACTCGGATCGGGAAGTATGATCTCTCATCTCGTCCAGTACGAGTATAGATAAGTGGTACCTTGCGATATCACTCTGTGAACCGGATGATGATATAGATGACGAGTACGGTGAGGATCACCATGAGGAGGAGGAGTCCATAGTTCTCAGTCGATATATCATTGAAGATTTTTTGAGGGACACCGGCGAGTACTCCGGCGAAGATGATGATCGATGTGCCATTACCGATACCTCGCTCAGTGATGAGGTCACCGAGCCAGAGGAGGATCATAGTACCAGCCGTGATATACGCCATTGCTGGGAATACTACACCCCAAAAGTTGGTCGTATCGATGATCGGTGCAGCACCTCCAGTACCGACGATCGTGTTGAGGAGGAGGATCATACCGTAGCTCTGAGCGAGTGCAAGTGGGACGGTGAGATAGCGAGTATAGTTATTGAGCTTCTTTTGTCCTTGTTCACCCTCTTTTTTGAGACTATCGAGAGATGGGACGATGACGGCGAGGAGCTGGATGATGATCGTCGCATTGATATATGGTGCGAGTCCCATGAGGATGATCGAGAACTGCTCGAGTCCACCACCCATGATAGATCCGAAGAATGCGAGCTGTGTATTGGCTCTGAGTTGCTCAGTAAATGCCGAGAGGAGAGCGACATTGATCCCTGGAACTGGGATTGCCGAGAGGAGCTTGTAGACCGCAATCATAAGAATCGTGAATATGATCTTCTGGCGAATATGCTCGGTTGCCCAGACTTTTTGGAGATTGGCTATCATAGAAATGAGTGAAAAATAATACCTCACGAGAGGAATATCTCGTGAAAAACAAGTGCATTCTAGTGGAAATGAGGGAAAATGCAAAGGAAAAATAGGAAATAGAATATCGAACACTAGAATTCAGAACTGAGGGCATGAAAAACCTATTGTCAATATGACTTTCTCAATTGAATTTGAGAAAATAGTAGATTTCTGATATTATGAACTATATATTTCTATTATACCACTTATGGATCAGATACTTTTTTGGAATTTTATCTTAGCGATTGCACTCGGAGCCCTCATTGGGACAGAACGTGAGATGCCACGCAGTGGAACTACACCTGGTGGAGCCTCAGGATTCGGTGGGATCAGATCCTATGCTCTCCTCTCTCTTCTCTGAGCTCTTACCGCATGGATGGATATCACTATGGGGACAGATATCTGGAAGATCAGTGGTCTCGCAATATCGGCGATATTCGTCGTGATCGCCTATGCCTATTCATCATTTGCAAAGGACCGCATGGGCGTGACGAGTGAGTATGCAGCCCTCCTCACCTATCTCATCGGTGTCATCACACTGAGTGGACATCGGACAATCGCTGTCATACTCGCGATCCTCATCCTCGTGATCCTCTCATCGAAGGAGTACCTCAGGAAACTGAGAGAACGATTCTCTCGCACTGAGCTCGGTGATGCACTCAAATTCGCTGTGATATCCCTCGTCGCCCTCCCACTCCTTCCGAATCAGCGATTCTCGATTCTAGAAATATTGCAGTTTTTCACTGGAGGAGATATTTCATTCTCGCATGAGATTCTCTCGATGCATTTTTTTAATCCGTTTGGTATCTGGCTCTTCGTCGTGATCATGGCTGGTGTCGAATATATCGGATATATCCTATCGAAAGTACTCGGTAATCGCGGTGGCGTACTCATCTCTGGTGCAATCGGAGGTATGATCTCATCGACTGCGACAACAGCGGCAATGACCAACAAATCCAAACAATATCCACAAAATCGCAACGCCTACATCGCGGCGACTCTCATAGCCTCAACGATCATGTGTATTCGCGTGATTGCGATCTCGGGATTCTATAGTCGTGAGATTCTCAGTGTTGTGACGATCCCCGCACTCTGTATGCTCATGGGACTCCTTGGTACGGCATATTATTTTTATCGGCAGACTCCGACAGTACGAGTCATGAAAAAAGACGAGCCAGCACCGTCAGAAAATACGCAATACGAGAGTCCATTTCGCCTCGTTCCTGCGATGCAGTTTGCTCTCGTCATCGTCGCGGTGAAGTTCGTCTCTGGGCTCGGACTCATCTACAAGGATATATTGGATCCAAGGATATTCAACTATGCACTCGGGGCGATCTCAGGTCTCGCTGATGTGGACGCCATCACACAGGATATGGCATCCAAAGCTGGGGAAGGGAGTATCACTCTCACGATCGCCGCATCGACGATCCTCATAGCCGCCATGGCGAACAATATAGTCAAAGCATCTATCGCATATCGTTGGGGAGAGAGACTCTTCGGACGAGGAGTGGTCATCGGATTCGGTCTGTCGATCATATTCGGACTCACAGCGATCGTCGCTATGAACTTCATA
The DNA here is from genome assembly GCA_043731405.1 of Candidatus Altimarinota bacterium. Lineage (GTDB taxonomy): Bacteria > Patescibacteriota > Gracilibacteria > BD1-5 > UBA2023 > JABFSX01. Next base: position 12,214 of record JAYTJD010000210.1, on the reverse strand, counting down.
TTGATCACATCTGCTCTCGGGATTTAGAAAAAAGATTTGCCGAAAAAATAAAAATAAATATTATCGTTTGGCGATGATATTTATTTTTATCATCGTTTAGTTCTTTACTTACCTAATCCCCCATCACATGAGCAACTCACTCAACAAGGTACAGATCATCGGAAATCTCACGGCAGAGCCAGAGGTACGCGAGACTCCGAACGGACAGAAGGTCGCCACATTCTCAGTCGCGACAAACAGAAAATGGAAAGATGCGTCAGGTATGCTCCAAGAAGAAGTCGAATATCACAACTGCGTCGCATGGCGAGGACTCGCTGATATCGCAGAACAATATATGCACAAATGAAAGAAGGTCTATGTAGAGGGCTACCTCAAGACTCGGAGCTGGGACGATACTGCAGGGGTCAAGAGATACAAGACAGAGATCGTATCAGACAACGTAATCCTCCTCTCGTCTCCAGGTGGAGCTACTGGTGGGGACTCATACTCTCAGACAGACGCTGCCCCTCAGGAGATGACAGCACCAAGAAAAAGTAAAGCAAAGGCGGAAGAATCTATCAGCATCGAAGATATTCCTTTTTAAAAAAACTATCTATAAAATCCCTCGAATCAAATATTCGAGGGATTTTATATTGTGAGTTATCATATAAGTGAAGAGGAGTTTTCATTGTTATATTAGATTATACAATACTATTGCAATAATAGTTTTACAGAAAATGATAAATCTTTATAATTATACAGCTAATAATCAAGAAAATTATGAATAATTTCTCTCGTCGTATCCTCTCAGTTATAAGTAAGAAAGGACTTATTTTCCAAGGTATCGGTCAAGAGACAGTACTGGATAAAATAGTCCCAATTGCTGAAGAATGGATACTGATGCAAATTGTCACAAAACATCTCTCTCCAGATGATCAGATACTCTTTCGGGATTCATATATCAGTGCTCCTGACATATTTGATTCCTCAGAATTCCTCTCAGATATACTCCCAGATCTGGATGCCCTCATCGAAGAGTATTTCGAGGTTTGGCTGGATGATTTCCAGAAAGGACTTCACACATAATTCCTAATTTTACCACTATGCTATTATCTACATGATTTATCGGTATATTTCGGGGGAAGAAGAAAAATAATACTCTCTGAAATGAGAAAAAGGCTACTCTTGATCAGATCCAAAGAGAACCGAATATAGCAGTACAGGTAGATAAAATTATGGATGGGGGAACAAATCTAGAATGAAGTGAATGAAAGCAACGCAATCCTCTGTCGCTTGATATCCTCGATCTCTCTCCACTCATAGGCATCTATGCTGAGAGTGAGGCAGTTGAGGCATTCGATAATGAAATGGGGAAAGAAAGAAAATGAGCATTTCAAAAGATGAAAGGATTTTTTGCTCGCAGTTTTCAACGAATGGGACGAGATGCCTGGATAGATACGAAAAAACGAGAAATAAGCAATGATATCAGGACTGGACTCAAAAATGGCACATATACAGAGTGATTTTTGAGAGAGCATATTAAATCAGGAGATGAGGGCATAGTCGAAAATGCATATTTGGCTCATGAGAAGGAGTCAAAAACTGATACGCTTCCGAAAAATATGCAAGCAATTGTCGATAGCTGGATGGCGGCCTCACCTGACTCAGTAGAAAGAAGACAAAAAACTGAAGAACTAAAATCTAGTATCGAATACAATTACCCAACTATTACGTCTGATTTTACTCAAATTGAGGCATCTCTCCTGCGACTCGAGCAAGCAAAAATATCGAGTGAAGTTGACACGATGGAGGCAAAACTCAATATCTTGGACTTGGGTCGTATTGAACATGGAAATTGAAATAGGAAAGAATGATGGTATATAAAAAAGGTTGATTTCATGAGTAATAAGATCAATACATTAAAAATTAATGATTGACTCAAGCAAAAACTCCTGTGAACTGTACTACATCCCAATACTGCAGCGGTACTCACAGCTCTAGGAACTCGAGCATGAGTAGGGATGATTGCAGGATCAACAGTTGCGGCTGGATTTACTGGAGGTTTTCTTTTGCCTATTGTTGCGGGATCTGTAGCATGAGGCCTCTTTGCGGGAGTCAGAGCTCGTCGTGAGATGCGAGATCGTAGTGCCCAGATCGATCGACGAGGTGCTATGTGACTACAAACTGGGAATAAGGAGGTAGATGGTCTATCCTCAGATTCGATTCGAAATGCCTCACAAGAGTCTGTTTCAACGCTCTATCAGAGAGTATATGCTGCCCATAATAGTGTATCCTCAGAGGAGGATGCCATGATTGCAAGTATACAATATCTGGTCAAACATAAGGTGGGTAGAGAAAATTCCATAAATATGCTGCAGTATGATGCGGATGTATCCGTGTCTCGTCAGCATGTTGGCATGATTCGTCTGATGAATGAGGCATTCCCAGGACTTGTCGCAAGATTCAATGATGAAACACTCCAATCTCCAGACAATAAGAGTCATGAGGCAGAAATAATGAAGAGCACCTATATCGAGACCAAGAATCTCGCCAACCAAAAAATACAAAATCGGAAAAAAGAGGAAGGCAAGTATGCACTGAAACAAGGTCTCATATTCGGGGCGAGTGCTGCAGTAATAGGCGGTACCATATGAGCGGCAGTACACGCAATCATGTCTGCATGATCTGAGAATACTACTGTTGAGAGTATCACCCCAGCAGTGAGCGTAACTCACTATCCCGACAATCTAACGGCCTACAAAAATATACAACGATCATTCTGGTATGATAATCGTACTCCTGCACCTCGATTTGATCATACTGAGCTCATGGCACGAACGGACAAAAATGGAACTTGGAATGTGGCACACCTCATCAACAAAACTGTAACTGCTCTACCAAATCATAATCATACAATACAGGTTAGTGATTTCTCAGGCAAAAATATTCAAGCGGTCATCACGCCGATAAAGGGGGGACCGAGTTTTCTCCTGCCCATTGATCTCAAAGGAAATATAGAAATCCCGCCAAGTATGCGTTCTGCATTTGATAATAGGACATTCGCATGGATGGAGGTAGGTGAAGTGAAAATAGGAACTGATGGAAGAATAGATCTACATCCGATAACTACAGTTGTAGGAAAGTGAAATATGGCTTTTGATCTTATCACCAAGACTACCCCTTGAAACAAAGTAAGCACATTAGTACAAAAAGATATATGATGGTGGGCAATACCATTCGGAGTGAACAGGTATCATCAGCTCGGGAAGAGAAATATCAAAGATCGCATCAGAAACATATTGAATAGTAAGTCCCCACAAATAGAAAATAGAGTTGATCATGGTAGTATTGAGGCTCCTATGATCGACACTCCCCCTACCATCGGATTACCCTGACCGATAGTCCCAGTTTTGCTGACAAATCAACAAAGTCATCAGGCTGATATGATGCAACTAGAATGAAAGTGAGCAAAACTACCAATAGGCATTGGCTATACACAGGCAAATAAACAAAAACAAGTCATAATAGAGAAAGATGAATTGGATATTCTGTGGAATGATATCGTCAAAATTCGCCAGATGCTCGAAGGACGCCACACAGGAGCTGCTCTCTCAGAAGCTGCTGTTTTGAATATGCAAGATACCCTTACCAAAATGTTAGATCAATACCATAGCAAGAGAAGGGCCTGGAATAATCAAATCAAAAACATAGAAAATATCTCTCAATCAGATACAAAACCCTGAAGCGTAATAATACCACCATATATACCAAGTAATCCGATATAAAAGGAGATATCATGTGCAAAAAATAAAAAATAAAACCTCCTCTCAAGTAAGTTTGGGAGGAGGTTTTAGTTTTTATTGAGGAATATATTATTTTTTTCATGTCAACATACTAACCAGATTGGTACGCTTCGAAAATACTGGTAAAAATAACACGCAAATAGTTAAAATAGCTGCAAAACCAGGAGAATTTTTCGCAAATCAACCCAGAGTATCAGCGGCCCCTCAGGCAAGCTGTCATACCTTCTTCATGGCAGCCTCAACACCAAAGTGTTCTTCCATGATTTTTTGTACATCTTCTGGAACTTTATCAAATATACTTTTTCACTTTACTGCCTTTGCGAGATTTTCCATATTGATCAATGATCATGTGATCGCTCCGGCTCACTCTGGATCAGCTCCAGTAATCAGAAAAAAAGAAGTATATGCTCATACTTTTTCTATGGCTGTCATTTGGGATGACTCTGTTTTTCAACCAGTCAGAATATATGATTTTAATACATCTCCTATATTCATTCCTCATTTATTGACTATATTTTGTACTACATTCCCGTTTCAAAAATTCAGTGATTCATCAGATAAAAGTTTCTGTTGAAAGGCAAGACCAAATGTACGAATATGTTCAATTTTATTTTTTTCTTCTGTGGTAAGATTTGGATCTTTTAATAGAGTTGTAAGGTCTCCTTCTTTTAAGAAAGACTGTTTTCTATTTGCAAAAAGGGTTTTGAGAATTTTTTTAGAGAGACCGAGTCATTCTGCTTGTGCAACAAGTTCACCAGAGACCTCCCCAGCATCATCTACTTTTATAAAAGAACTAGCTAGTTCTTCTGTAGTACCACCAAGATCCGTAATATCTATTTTTTTCATCGTAGCAAGCGTACGCATACCAGGGCCGATCGATGCGATGATCTCATACAAGGTAGCATCTTCTATTTTTTTTGATGTATTAGCTCGTTGATACGATCATGTTACTGTCTTATATAGACTATGAGTTTCATCTACGAGTGGCTTAGCAAAAGTGAGCAGAGCAATATCAGTGACGTCACTACCAACACCTATTTTTTTACGGAGTTCTGCGGGATTAGTTATCGCACTCTTGAGTTCTGAATACTTCAGAGTACGCATTGTTGGAATATGATAAATACTAGCAACACCTCATTTTTGAGCCTTAATATTCGCTATTTCTGAAAGAATCAGAGTTGCGACTCCATAATTTTTATCTTGTATTTTATTAATACTTTCAGCCGAATTATCCGCCTCTTTTCCAGTTTCAGTTTTCCCTAATTCCACTTTCCTCTTGAGTCCTGCGAGACTCATCTCTTCTGGAGACCAGTCATCGGTCATACCGAGGAACGAGATCTTGCTCAGCATTGCGAATATCATCACCCTGATAGTTCCCATGAATCCGATAGTCTCTCACTTCGCCCGCTTCGCCATATCCTCTATCATCGTTTTTTTATCGAAACCTAGAGCTTCTGCAATGGCGGATTTGATACCAGTTTTGATCTCCTTGCTCCCTTCATTCATGAGTCACTTCGCATCTGCACTCGATAATAGTGACTCGGCTCCTCCTGTTGCAATGGCAGCGACTGCGACTGCTGGCATCGCCTTGACCGCAACTGCGGCGACTTCAGCGGCTTTTTTATCCTCTGCTGTCTCGGTTACCTGAGACCTCAGACTCGTGAGATCTGCCAGGGTACTGGCGAGGACATGATTGTATTCTTTGGCTTTCTCTGGAGCAGTCGCTAGTGCAAAGTGGGCCTCGAGTGTCTGTATAGCTGACAATAGATTGCCAGGAGAGTTGAGTATCTGCTTGAGCCCTGCGTCATCCTTCACTGCATTGAGCGAGGTACGAGCCTGATCAAATGCTGCCTTTGCCTTGATAAAGTCAGGGTGATTATCTCTACCTGCCTGAGCTCCAAAACCCCCAATAGTCTGACTATTGGCCTCCTTCATGGTTGCAATATCAAATTGTTTCCATCTCGTTTCAAGTGTCACTTTGAAGTTTTTGAGCAGAGTATCCGATGGAGACCTTGGCGTTGATGCAGGAGCGTTTTTGGGTATTTCTGGGTTGGACATACACTATAAGTGAAGAATATATACTATACTAGAAATATATCATATTGAGGGAAGAAATGCAAAAAGAAAATCTCCCTGGAGGGGGAGATTTATCAGAAGTGAAATTATGGCGTTTTTACTACTTTACCATTTACTTCATATCCATTTGGAACTACGAAGTATCACCACTTTTGCTGTGCTGGTAGGTCTGGATTATTCTGCTTGAGTGCTTCCCAATTTTGTTTGAATCCATCCCCTTCAGCCAACAGACTACGACCAATGTCTACGAGACCATACCCAAGATGAGCAGATTCCCAGAGTACATATCCATGTCATACGCCCTTAGATGCAGTGAGTGCCATTTTGGCAACATTGTATGCCTTATCAGCTGTCGCTACTCACTTGAGTACATTCGAGGCTCAGAAAGTTACTACTCCGACTACTCCCATGGCTCAACGAGTTAATGCATCAGACCTGGTTACCTTATCTCAAGTCCAATAGTTTTTACCAGTCACTCCTGAGTAAGCGGCATTCGCAATATCATAGACTCATCCAATTCCAAATGGTAGAAATCCTGCAGCCATATCTCCAGCATATATAAACGCCTTATTGCTATCCTGTTTTGCGGTCATACCTATCTGTGCCACTCATGCGAGCATGAGTGCCCCATACATTCATCGCATTGCTTTTCCAGAGCCAGTTTTATTGGATTCAAGTTGAATATTGAATTTATCTATTTTATCAAAATACTTAGCCATCGGGCTTGACTTCAGGAGGGCATCATATTGGATAGCCGGAAGTGATACCTTGGCCTTATCAAAATCTGTACCAGCCACAAGCAAAAGTGCCTCTCGTTTCGCATTGAGCTCATTTATTTTTCATTTTGCCTTTTCTCGAAGAGCCTCGAGTTCGGCTCATTTTCAGGCCTGATCTTTCTTGGCAAGTGCATCATACGATTCAAGTGCTGTTTTTTGTTCGGTTCTGATTGCCTCTATCTCAGCATGGATTTTATTGAGTCTTTCTTTGATAGCTTCAAATGATGTCTCCTGTATGCCGAGAGTTGAACGGAGAATAGCAATGATACGTGTTCTCTCGGTGATTCACGCCGGTCACTTTGGAGCCGCCTTCAGTGCAACGAGAAGTGCTGCCGTCTCAGGGTTGTGAACTCCTATGAGAGTAGTCAGTTTGTCATTGATTTGTACCTTTTCTGCATTTGAGATATCTGGATTAGTGAGCTTGTCGAGTTCTACAGATATCTCTGCTCATCGTGTTGCTTTTTCTGTTGCTGTTGCTGTTGCGGATTGCATTTTCTCGTCTCGTTTTGCAATTCGCTTATCCACTTCTGGCAGTTTATTCTCCCGTCATTCTAGTTTTTTTTGTTCGGTATTTCTCGCTTCTACCTGTGGTCTTAGTGCTTGCAATTTTGCTTTTTCAGCCTCGATAACAAGTACATACTCAAATACCTTGGTTCGATATTTTTGTAACAATTGTAGATCTGTAGATCGGGCGAGCTCATTATTGTATAATTGGGTCATGGCCGGCTTATCTGATTTTACTGCTGCAGCCAACGCTTGTTGAGCAAGTTCTAGCTTATTTCCTGGAATTCCTCAGATGCTACCATCTGGATTTTGGAATCCCTGAGCACTGATTGCCGTACGAATATTTGGGGCCGTATCATTCATCATCGGATGATTGAGGATTTTGTTGAATTGCGTTCGTATAGAGTCTGGAACACTCGGGTTTGTAGGATCTCGAGTTATTTCTCATCGTATTCTATCGATTTCAACAATACGACTATCGATAGTATGGATACCGTTCTTGAGATCAGTATATTTTGGATCGAGACTATCTGTTGTGATATTCCTTTGTAGATCTTGGTTTGCGGTATCTACTTTCTTTTGCTTTGCTTTGACATCTGCTTCGAAGGCTTTCTTTATCTTTTTGGCTTGCTCCAATGCAGTATTCGATCAAGTCGCCTCTCACTGGGCCACGGCAGTCTCTCATGCAATACGCCGTTTTTCTGCCTGTCTCTCGGCATCTGATTTTGTATGCCAGTCGCCTGATGTGTTGAGTTTGAGTGATTTTGCTACTTCATCGAAGTGCTTGTAACCCTCATCATACTTACCAGCGGCGAATGCTGTCTCCATAGCAGCAATAGATCCATTCGCAGAATCAAGGCGAGGCTTTTGATCTGGATTTACTTTTGCCCATGCATTGAGCTCTTTTTGCACTCACCTCAGTATATCAGCATTGAATTTTGCCCATTTTGCATTTGTATCGAATATACCAAGATAGATACTATCAGAGAATTTCTCTACTTTTGAACTGGTTGCATGTATGCCAACATAGAGTGATTGGTTTCATTTTCTCACTTTCTGCCATTTGGTGAGCTTGGACCATTCGCCCTGTAGGCTCTCAGAGTAATCGGTAGGGAAAAATCCGAGCTGTGCGAGACGCACCATATTGAATGTTGTTGTGGGGGCATACGGTAAGTTTTCCATTTTGACTTCTTCAGATGGTTTTTCTACCTTTGATTTCAATTGAGCATTCTCTGCCTTTGCGGCTGGGAGTTCTGTTTGGAGCTTGGAATCAGATTGAGAATTTGTACTCAACTCTGATTTGAGAGCCTTCAATAATTCTCCATTTGGAGATTGAGCCTCGAGTTTTTTCTTGAGATCTGCGAGATCAGTTCGTGTACGGATCTGAGCTACTTCAGATGGTGAGAGTTCAGTAGTCTCAGCTCAGAGAATATCTTTTTCATCATCATTGATTTCGATAGATTGTGCCATGGGATAGATATTAGGAATTATTTATTTTTATTGGTGGATAGCTACGATAGCATCATGGAGACCGGATGATCACTGTGGAATTTTCTTTATCTTCTCTGTGATGATTGCCATATTAGCAGATTCACTCATTTTTATCTCTGACATATATGCTCCAGTCATATACATTCGCATAACACTCTTGAATACTGCTGGATCAAGATTAGGAGGAAGAATGATGGAAGAATCAAGTGAGCTTTTTTTAGAAAAAATATTATGTTCCTTGTTTTTTGGATTCACAAATACATCTGTATTTCTATCTTTGAGGTCTTTATTGATAAAGCTCAAATATGTCTCTATATCGCCATTTTTCTTATCTCTTCACGCGAGTTTTGTTGGGTCTAGTATTAACTTGAATTCTGGTGAAGTACGGATTTTATCACTGATAGATTTTTGATGGGGGGTTTCTATCGTGGTAACTACGGGTGCCGCTGCTGGTTGTGCAGCAGGAGCCGCTTGTGGGGTACTTACTGACGTAGTATTGCCTGTGACTTTATCAGCCATCTGTCAGAGTTTATCACCACCTTTTCGCATCTTATCAGCGAGTTTATCGAATGTACCATTCTCCGCAGCGTTGGCTATAGCCGATGCTCATCAGATGCCGACTACTCCCATCATCGTTTTCCAAAATCCGAATTTCCATATAGAACCGATAAGGAGTCCGATCACACCGATAGCTCACATAGCTCATCCAGTCTTGGTCGCTTCTGACAGTATAGTAGACCATGTAGATCATGTCTCTGCGGCGACAGTACCGACGACAGAGCCGATACCACCAGCCACTGTACCAACAGCCTCTCATACTACTCCTGCCGCTTTCCCTGCCCTAGTATCAGGAGCACTCGATACTACTGCTGGGGCAATGATAGTAGGGGGCACTATAGCTGGACTTGCTGTGAGAGATTGTACTTGAGCTACGATTGAGGGATTCGATTCGACAAATGCTCATACCTTTTGGAGATCTCGAGACTGTGAGATCATAGTAGTGAGATCGTATCCATTGAATCCCCCTTTCGCATATGATGAGAGGAACGATTTATCTGAAAATGTTGGCAGCGTTTTTGGGTCTTTCTCGATCTGGAGATCGAGATATTGCTTATAATCAGCAGGAGATTGGGGAGCGCTTGCTTTTCCGTCGATCGACTTGCTAGACGCATATTGTCGAAATGAAGGACTCATAGAGACCATACCACTGCGGATGATATCTGACATGACGGATCCTGGTGATTTGATTTGGGCATTGATCTTATTTTCTACATCGATAGCGTCTTTGTAGTTAGACTCTACGAATACTGTGCCATCTGCGTTCACTCCTATATGATAGCCCAACTCTTGGAGTCGACCGAGCATCATGGATCCTACTACCCCTCGGCCCAGAGCTGTGTGTGATTTTGGTATGAGCTTTGCTATATTCTCTGTATATTTGAGGCTCGATTCGAGTTTATCCATAGTCATCACATCGAGATTTTTAGTGAGTTCTCATTTTTGGATCTGTTTATCTATATCAGATATGATATTTTTGGTTTCAAGTGATTTCGTAGTTGGAGCATCAAACACAGGTGCAGGGATGATTCGCTTTCATTGAGCATCGACAAAATCCTTGAGATCATCGAGTTGAGAGCGGATCTCTGTATTATCAGACTCTCGTTGTGCAATGATCGTGAGCCATGATCTGAGTGTTGGATCTGTTGGCATTTTTCTCAACTCATCTTTTGCATAGGATATTGCTCCTTGGAGGTCGATACCAGAGAGAGTTGACTTGGTGGTTGTAGATGAGATTGTATTGTAGTCTTGTGCGATCTTATCGCGGAGGTTAGTCATAGATTATAGCTATTAATAATAAATATATATTCACATTATCATAAAATATCCATATTTGCAAGTTTTGAGGCTGCTTTTCGGATAATAAAAACCCCTACCAGATTATGATAGAGGTTGGCGGAGAGTATGGAGTACTAGAGACTCGTCATATCATCGATCATCGCGGCTTGAGTTGATTCATCGAGAGTGCCAGTGGCTTTGATATTTTTAGATTTTTGATACTTTCGCAGAGCGAGGAGAGTACGAGGAGTCATCTTCCCATCAATAGGGGACTTGTAATACTGTCATGTAGCGAGGAACTTTTGGAGTTTTGATATATGGTCTCCTACCTGTTTCAGCTTAGGCTGTCCGAAGTTGGCTACCTGAGACTGAGCATCACTATACTCTATCCTGTAGATATTATGCTCGGCGAGGAGCTTTTGCTTCGCTGACTCGATCAGATCGAGTTCTATTTTGCGACGAGCTAAATATACTCCATGGAGAGTTGCGAGTGTAGCTCTCGTTTTTGGCCCATATACTCCAGCCGACTCATCATCTCGTGATGCTATGATCTTGTTATCGAGCTGGAACTCGATGATCATACTACGCGTGTCTGTACCGGTGAAGTTGTATCCAAGATCTGCAAAGGATGCGATCACATCTGCTGACATACCACCGACAGATACTGATCCGACGGGTGGATATTGAGTGAGATTGACTCGACCGTTGTCTATACCAGTGAGATCGATCGGTGCCGCTGAGCTCCCGGTCACGATAGTTCACTTGACAGTGCGACGACCCCATGCGATGGTCCGACGGAGTGCAGTCTCACCATAGCCCATCCATATATCGAGTCTATCATAGGCTTGTCCCCGTACATATGCGTCCACTATGGCACCACCACGATCCTGTACGGTACCGAGTCCGAGTCACTCAAAAAAAATCTGCGTTCCAAAAGCATAAGTCTTTGGAGCCGCAAGCATACCCGTAAATACGGGGGTGCCACTCGCACCATGAGTACCATTACCATTGAGGAGCACATCAGCCTCATAGCTGCCTCGGTAGTAGGTTTTTTGTCACTGAAGAGGCGAATAATACGCCGTTATAATAAATGTCCGCTCCGTACCAGGAGCGATGGATTCTGCTGCAAATGAGGTCTCACTCGGAGAGATCATGAGTGTGGCAAGACAGATCGCGAGATAGGTGAGTGGCTTTTTGTAGGCCATTTTTTCTATCAAGTTTATTGCTCTACCCAATGATTGTGAGAAAAAGAAACGCAACGAGAATGAGAGCTCTAGTGTTTCTGGAGAGAATATGGTTTTGCCGGAGTTACCGAGAAGTGAAAATATATCACTACGGATCGTCTGCGAGAGGGACTGACTGGTATTATGGAAAGATGAATACATCGAATATTTTTAGGAATAAAACTCAAATCAGCGTATACGAGTTATGAATATCGCAATCAGTGACGAGTAGTTCTGGGGCCTCCAACAAATCAAATTATATCATACTTCTTACTAATTTGTCGAACAAATTGTATTGACGAGTATATGTTATTTGATCATAAAAATGGAAATCAGAGACTTTTATAGGGTTTTTGTCATCGATATACAGGGTCAGGTGTGAGCAGTATGCTTATATCTGACAGCCGAATACAATCAGAAAAATATTCCTATAGACGCCGTATCCTATCCAAAAAATAGAAAAATACAAAATAAAATTGCAAAAACATCCCTTTTTCATATACTTCGGTGGCTTTTTCACAAGAGC
>JAYTJD010000209.1:0-15979 GCA_043731405.1 Candidatus Altimarinota bacterium | reverse complement strand
CAACTGGCGGAATCCTGAGTTCAGAGCATCTCGCATATCTCAGTCCACTTCGACCTCGGCGACGATATAGCTCGCATACTCGCGTATCTCATATCCCTCTCGCTCTGCGACTACAGTATATCTCGGCTCCTCTATTCCCCGTATTACGAGGATCGTCCCGCTGATCCAGACTATAAGAGCAACTACGAGGATGAGGATAATAGTATTCATGGTACTATGCTATCCTGATATGTATGAATAGCAAAGAAAAATAATATACAAAAAACAATCGTCAGCTCTCTATCGATACAAAAAGAATTCCCTACACCACCTTCCCGATAGCCGACACATCGAGTCCACCGATTCCCTGCTCGACTCACCTGGTATAGAGATCATCTGCGAGGGTGAGCATAGGGAGAGTTTTTCAGGACTTCTCCATCTCATCATGTGCGAGGGATATATCCTTCGCCATATTCGCGAGGGAGAACATCATAGGGAAATCATCTTTCACAAAGTTATCGACTTTCATTGCGGTATATGGCGAGCTCACTGGGAGTGTCTTGATCACCGTTGCGAGAGTATCCGTCGAGAGACCCATAGCGTCCCCCAGCTTCATCGCCTCCAAGAGTCCGATCATCGAGTACGCCACGAGAGCATTGTTCACGAGCTTCATCGCCTGACCATTCCCAGTTTTTCCAATATATTGGAGATTGGTTCCCACCATGGCGAGGACTGGTTTCACTTTTTCAAAAGTCTCTACTTCTCCTCCGATAAATATCGTGAGTTCGCCAGTGATCGCCTTGGGCGTACTGCCCGTGACGGGTGCATCGATGAAGTGGATCCCTCGCTCCATGAGTCTAGATCCAATCTGAGTTGCCCACTCGACCCCGATCGTCGACATATCGATGACGATACTCTGTGGCTTCAGAGAGTCCGCGATACCATCAGTGCCAAAAAGAATACTCGACACATCCTCCCCTGCCGTCACCATCGTGATGATGATATCTGAATCTCTGGCTAGCTCACTCGCACTATTGCACATATTCGCACCAATAGATATGAGCTCAGTTGCTCGCTCTGGAGTCCGATTCCATACTGAGAGATCACCTCACTTGGCGAGGATATTGCGAGCCATAGGGACACCCATGAGACCGAGACCAATGAATCCAATACGCATAGAAGAAAAAGTTAGTAATAAAGAAATTAGGGATTATATACTTCTATATCACTCTATTTTTCGGTAAAGTTCTCCATAGGTGGTATCTGGATACCATGACGAAGAGCATTCACAAGAGAAATATGACAGAGTGTAGTAAAATCAATACCTTGTTCTTTAATAAACTCGTCGATCTGTTTCTTGAGTTCAGTATTAAGACGGATAGTTGTAGTGACTTTTGATCGATTCCGTGTTCGTCATTGCGAGGCACGAAGCAATCCAGGAGTTTCTGATAGTGTAGTTGTCATATATTTGATTTACGATGTATAGCAATTGTATATCAATATAGTATAAAAGCAAGAAAAATACTGAAAGCTATTATATATACTGATTAAAGTGTGCCCGTAAACTATCATAGTTCTGAAATCGTAGGTCTTGATCTTCAATGATCAATTTTAATATCGCCAAAGATTCATTTATGAGCTTTATATTTCTTTCACTTTCTATTTCATTTGGTCATCAGTGAAACTTGCCTCCATGAAAAAGATTATTTCTTACAATTTTTACAGAATCAATAATATTTCGACTTGAGGAGTTAGTCTCAAAATTATTTTGGCTATCCATTCTCTTTGGTGGAGATAGTACTATTTCTGATACATTATTACGCGTAAAATTAGAGAATATTTTATTTGATAATAATTCTTGCGATAGTTTATGCCAATCTGCATCCCAATATTGTAGATTTCATTTTAACTTTCCATATGAAGACCTCTTCATTGCATATTCAAATCGAGAAAAATAAATAAAAAAATTTATGATCAATAGATGATTTTCTGATTTTATATCAGAAGTAAAGTCATTAATATATTTTGAAAAATTATCCATATAAGGTAAGTAAAAAAATACTCTTGGGTTACATTTGGAACTACCAAAAATCCACTTATTTCTTTTTCTTAAAAATACTCTTTTTAAATACTAATTCTGTATTCAATTGATTTTTGCTAAAAATTCTTTAATCATTTCTAATTCCAAAATGAATTCTGATCTTCAATTATGAATAGCATTGCTCAAAAAAAATATTGGATCTAGATTAACAGAAATATTGCTACAAAGAAAAAATATCAAACCTGGAATAATTGCGAAATAAGGAGCAACTCAATCTAACATAAATATAGCAACAATCATAAGTATTCATGTCCACCTTACAGAATTCAAGATAATTGATAATATTTTCGATGCAAATGGAAAAATTAAAAAAACAGCATATTTTTCAATATATTGAAAATCTTCTTGGGGAATATCTAACATCTTGAGTTTACGCTTAGATCAAATATTTACAATATATGTATATCATACAACAATTAATGAAAGAATAATATATATAAAAAGTGCTATTTTTGAACCAAAAAATGTTAACACAACTAGTATAATGAGGGCAATCCACGAAGTAAATGGTAGTAAAATAGAAAACATAAGAAAATTGATAAAAATTAGAAAACCTGAGTCAAAAGTAAGCATAGTTTTATAACCATACCACAATTTTATTTCCCACTCTCCCTCACCTTGATGTGCAGCTCTCTGAGCTGGATCTCATCCACCTCTGCTGGAGCATTCATCATCGCATCTTCTGCCTTGCCTGACTTCGGGAATGCGTAGATCTCACGGATATTGTCCTCGTCGCGGATGATCATCAGGAGTCGATCGAATCCGAATGCGAACCCACCATGTGGAGGCACTCCATACTGGAACGCGGTATACATCGCTCCGAACTTGTCCTTCACCTCTTGTTCTCCCTTGCCCACGATGTTGAACGCCTTCACGAGAGACTCGATATTGTGATTGCGGATAGATCCTGAGAGGACCTCATACCCGTTACACGCGAGATCATACTGACATCCGTAGATCGAGAGTGGATCAGGATTTCATTCAAAAGCGGATAACCCACCATGAGGCATCGAGAATGGGTTATGTTCAAAGTCGTACTTGCCATCATCCTTGAGCTCATACATCGGGAAGTCTGTCACCCAGGCGAATGCGATTTCGTTTTTGTCAACGAGTTGGAATCTATCTCGACATGCCAGTCTGACTCCTC
Source organism: Candidatus Altimarinota bacterium (assembly GCA_043731405.1). Classification (GTDB taxonomy): domain Bacteria; phylum Patescibacteriota; class Gracilibacteria; order BD1-5; family UBA2023; genus JABFSX01. The sequence goes on along the minus strand of JAYTJD010000209.1, from coordinate 12,752 downwards.
CGAGCACCTTGCAAGTCGTCTTGTAGTCACCCGAACCAAAGAATATCATATCTCCCACCTTTGGAGCGAGTTTTTGCGATATGGCCTCGAGCTCATTCCCAGTGAAGAACTTCAGGATCGGAGACTTCGGACCGTCCGCCTCATAGATGATATACGCGAGCCCACCTGCTCCGAGAGACTTCGCGACTTCGGTGAGTGAGTCGATCTCACTTCGAGAGAGAGTTTTCCCTTCGAGCTTCATCGCTTTCACTATCCCCCCCTCAGCAACCGTCCGAGCAAAGAGTGAAAACCCAGAATCCGCGAACTCTGCCGTGAAGTCCTCGAAGTGCATATCAAACCGGATATCTGGTTTATCTGAACCATAGAGATCGACGGCTTCCTTGTGAGTGAATCTCTGGAATGTCTCCCCCGCTCCCATTTTCACGAGTTTTTTCGGTGTGATCGTGTTGATGAGATCTTTCGCAAAAGACTCTGCAACCGCAAACACATCTTCTTGATCGACGAAGCTCATCTCACAATCTATCTGGTAGAACTCACACGAGTGACGATCTGCCCGAGGATCCTCATCACGAAAACACGGAGCCACCTGGAAGTATTTGTCGACTCCACCGACCATGAGGAGTTGCTTGTATTGCTGAGGAGCTTGTGGAAGTGCATAGAACTTGCCTGGATGAAGTCGAGATGGGATGAGGTAGTCACGAGCTCCTTCTGGAGATGACACCGTGAATATCGGAGTCTGTACCTCGAGAAATCCGCTTGCCGTGAACCAGTTGCGAGTGAACTGATTCATCTCAGCTCGGAATGCGATCTTATCGAATATACTCTTGCGACGCATATCGAGATAGCGATACTTGAGTCGGATCTCCTCTGATGCTCCTGTATGTTCATTGATCTCGAACGGTGGAACCTCAGATCGAGAGAGTACCTCAGCCGTCGTGATGATCACCTCGATCTCCCCTGTTGAGATCTTGGAGTTGGCCTGTCCCTCTGGACGAGCTCGGACCGTTCCAGTCAGTTTGACTACATATTCAGAACGGAATGTATCAGCCACAGCATGAGCTGCCGCATTCTCAGTTGGATCGTAAACAGTCTGAGTGATCCCATAGCGATCGCGGAGATCGATGAATATGAGTCCTCCGTGATCACGACGGTTCGCCACCCAGCCTGAGAGAGTGACAGTCTGTCCGATATGAGTTGCATTGAGTTCGCCAGCGGTGTGTGTTCGGTGCATAAGTGTAAAATGGTTAAAAAAAATAGTTATTTAAATAGTATCTACCTCTTCAAATCTTTTTCTTCGTTCAACGAGGGTTTCCCCTTCATACATCCAATATAATGCTCATTGGGGTTTCCTAGCATATCATAAAATGATTCTTGCTGATTCAGCTAAACTCATTTCATTTCATTGGAATTCAATCCAACGATTACTAATTACTTTTGCTACTAAATTGGGATCACGAGAAAATGTTAACTCTGATCAAATTGGAATTCTAACCATATTAAAATTAAATACTGAAGCCCTTTCTCTTGCTTGATCAAGTGCAATTTGATCTTCTTGAGATTCCACGATATCCTGTCCGATAGTAATTTCTTCCAACATTCAGAGTTTTAATGCAGAAACTACTCTTTCAGGATCAATCCTAAAAAACTCTCTTCTCGGATTTGGCCTATTATCTCCAAATGCATGATGAAGTAATTGTTCTGCAACATGAGCGTCATTTACGATACAAGCAAAATGACAATCAAATGGAAAAGGGATACTTGTAGAACCACTTAACGCTGCAATTCTTTGTTCTAAACTAGTAGTAGTTTTTCCAATTTTCACATATCAAGGCATAGCCTCATTAGTGAGTATATAGATGATTTGTTGAGGCATATATTAAAAATAAAAAAGCACACAAAATAAAATTTCATGTGCTTCGGTTCGATTTATCGAAAGGTGCCACCGAGGCTCGTACTTGATTGTGTCTGATGACGGAGATATCCGAGAGATTCTAGTAGGCTTTCGCTTTTCTTTCTCTAGCATCGCGGGTGTTGACCGCTCGATTGCTTTTTTCTATGGAACTATACTATAGAAATGAGCAAAGAAGTCAATCTGATTATCTCACCATCGCAGACATCGGCATGATATCTATAGGCATTGGTCGGCCATAGTTCTGGATTCTGAATTTTTGCGTAGCTATAGGTATCGTCGGTGTTGCAAATGACTGCATCTGGATACGAGAATTGCCTATTGTATAGAGACTCTCCCCGACGTAGAGAACACGGCTAATGAAATCAGATGAATAGTTCCAGATCGTATTCGCGAAGTACATATCGACGGTAGCTCATGATTTGCAATATTCTGGGATATATTGTGGATATCCTTTATTATTCTGAGAGTATTGTTCGCATTCTTTTTTCCAATTAGCATCGAGGCTCGCAGGTGGGACGATATGAGTGATACGAAATTGTTCGGCTATAGAGCTCGGTGTGACCTGAACCCCGACAAGTCACTGGAATGCAGACTTCGCAAGGTAGGGATTTGCGGCATCATTCGCAGATGTGATGAGCGTCGCAGGCAGGAGGAGGAGATTTTTTTCTTTGTACCAGACAAATTGTTTCGGACTCCAGAGTGCATCTGACGATGATCCCATATCCCCGAGGATGAGTGATCGTTCTTGTTTCGGACTGCTCACATCACTCACATTATAGAGATCGATCTTGATGCCACCATTCTGAGTACCGCCCCACTGATTCGTCTTGGTATCATATCCGATACCGATGAGACGATTCGCGTCATAGGGATGGAGATAGGTCGAGTAGCCTGGCAGCTTGAGCTCTCAGAGGATTTTCGGAGACTTACTATCCGCAAGTCCTATTACAAATAGTGGGTCAATCTGCTCGAAAGTCACGAGATAGAGACGATCTCAGATAAAACGAGAAGATTGGAAGTTCTCCCCTGGAGCGATGTTTTCGAGCTTGCCGATGACTTGTCCAGTTGGCGAGAGTACCGAGAGTGATGTCGATGAGGTATTGGTCCCACCTGACCAACTCGAGAGAGTTGTCACGATACGGAAGTCACCTGCCACGTTCTCATCCATCGAATATTGACTGAGTGGAGATCCAGAAACAAGCCGAGAGTAGCTATAGCGAATAGTTGCGTTAGTAAATGAGAATCTATGTAGTAGTGTATTATTCGTTCCAGGATTCCAGATGAGTGGCGAGGCACACTTCGCATTCGGCGGACAAGCTGATCCACTACGAGGTGACCACATATTCGACGTGAGATAGACGGAGTCACGCGTCACATGGATCTGTCCAGCCTCGGAGAGGACTACCTGAGAGGTGATCGGACTATTGGGAACGGTCGTGTCGAACCGGATAATCGAGGTGAGTGTCGGGTTGAACGAATATTTCGATAAAGATCCAGTACCCGGGAGGATCGAGCTCATACTCGTACAGTCCCCGACTCCACGATTGATGATGGTTGGTCTACTCTTCTTGTACTGGGCGTCATAGATACGTGGGATGAGGTTGCGAGCACTATAGTCAAAAGTAGGACGAACCATCTTGATACTACTATCCGTGAAGTATGGGCGATAGATCGGTGGCATCCAGTATGATGTTGCGACGGCGGCGGTCATGATCCCCGTATCACCGAGTCGTGTATCTGAGAGATATCCATCGACTTCGATATTTCTCACGAGAGCCGTACGAGCAGGTATAGAGATATCATAGAGGGCGATGATGGATTTCTGAGTATTGTCATACCAGTATGTCCAGTATCTCTGGGTTCCGATAGATTTGGTGGCAGTGAGGATCAGCTTGTTGCGAGTGATGTAGAAGGATATACCCGAGTAGTTCATCGGGATTCGTATTGTTTTTATCTTGTTGAGAGTTTTTGCATCAAGGATGATGATAGCATGTTCACCCTCTTGATAGGTATAGATATACTTACCATCAGTCTTGACGGTGTCAGCCTCATCGATTCATTTTACTTGGATATTGGTATCTGACCGGGGTGTTGTGTCGAGTCACTTGGCGGTCGGAGCAATAGCAGATGGAACTCACTCAGCCATTACTCACTTATAGAGACGACCATCGTTGTAGATGGTAGGGAGTATCTGTTTGAAAGTAGTCTCTAGCTCACTACAAGTCGCAAAAGTCTGATATGAGAACTGAGGAGTCATAGGATCTGTGGCTGCAAAACTGATTCCCATACCAGTGATAGCTATACTGAGGACTCATACACAAATGTGGCGAATAGTGTTGTTCATAATAATGAATTAGGATATAGAAATAGTATGTGAAGTCCTCTCAAAGTCAATCGTACACCCGTGAAGAATCCGAAAAGAAAAAACTCTCCGAAGAGAGTTATACTATTATTGACCAAGATAGTTCTGTATGATGCGTTCTGTCACTATGAGTCCATCGATCGCTGATGAGGTTATCCCTCCAGCATATCCAGCCCCTTCTCCACTTGGATAGATGCCCCGTATATTGGACTCGAGTGTTTCCTTGTCTCGACTAATACGGATGACAGCAGAGCTCCGAGCCTCGATCGCGATGAGGAGTGCTTTTGGATCAGCGAATCCATGGATCTTGTGATCGAGATCCCGGAGTCAGACCTTCAGTGCCTCAGTGATAAAATCTGGGAGACATTCTTTGATCGAGGTCATCTTGACGCCGGGAAGATAGGTGGTGGGGACTGCATCACTCTGGACTGATGGGCGATCTGCGAGAAAATCCCCAACCAGCTGAGCGGGAGCATGATAGTTCGAACCCCCGAGGACAAATGCTCGCTCTTCCCACTTGCGTTGGAACTCGATACCCGCGAGTGGATGAGCAGAGTCAAAGTCGTTAGGCGTGACCGGGATCATCAGTGCAGAGTTAGATATCCCACTATTCTGGCGATATTCGCTCATCCCGTTGATACAGAGTCTCCCATCCTCCGACGAGGCTGCGACTACATGACCTCCAGGACACATACAAAATGAGTACACCGTACGAGTATCGGTACCATGGGTGACGAGTTTGTAGCTCGCAGTACCTAGTTTGGGGCTCACACAAGCATCACCGAACTGAGATCGGTTGATCATATTTGCATCATGTTCGATACGTACTCCCATAGAGAATGGCTTCTGGACTATATGGAGTCATTTACCGAGAATCATCTCATAGGTATCACGAGCCGAGTGACCGATCGCGATGATGAGCGTGTCACATTCAATCCGCTCACCTCCATTCACGATGATCGCCACAATCCTCCCATCGACGATTTCCATATCTGTCATACAAGTACTAAAGCGAATTTCCGCACCAAGTGAAATAATTTTTTTTCGTAGTTCTCTCACGAGGATCCTGAGTTTATCAGTTCCCACATGAGCTTTCGCCTTATACATGATCTCCTCAGGTGCTCCGGCTGCGACCATCTCTTCGAATACATACTTGCTACGAGGATCATTGATCATGGTGTAGAGCTTGCCATCAGAGAAAGTTCCCGCCCCCCCTTCTCCATATTGAATATTGGAGTTCTTATCGAGTGCTCACCCTTTCATGAACATTCCGACATCGACGAGTCGCCCCTCGACTGCCTTGCCTCGTTCGATGATGATCGGATTGAGTCCAGCTCGAGCCAATGCCAATCATGCAAAAAGTCCAGCCGGACCAGTACCAACAATGATCGGGCGTTTTCTCGACGGGTTCGGAGGGACCACTGGGATCTCATAGACAAATTGTTCGATATACTTTGCCTTGTGTTTGAGGAGATTTGGTTTAGTGAGATTGATATTTTTTTGCTTGAGGTCGACATCGACACTATAGATAAACAAAATAGCATTCTTGTCTCGTGAATCGATCGATTTTTTGACTATGCTATAAGATATAATATCATCTTTTTTGATTCCAAGGATTTTGAGGATTTTGATCTCAAGGAGTTTTTCATCATCATTTAGAGCGAGTTTGATTTCTTCGAGTCGGAGGTATTGTTGCATGGGAAGTGTTTATTTGAGAAAGGGTTGTCCAGGGTAGCTCAGTGATGAGAATAGTTGCTTGAGGCGAATCGTCTCAGAGGAGTGGTCACCATCCCTCTCGCCTGACCACGACCAATACGCATATTTTCCCAGAGGGGTCTGATAGAGATATTGGAAGGTGATATTAGTAGTTTTTTTCTCATTATTGTAGTGGGCTACGAGTATCCCCTTCTGCCCTCCTCCCAGATCGAGTGTGGCGATTTCAGACCGATTGATACCAAAATCCGCAATAGCAGAGACATACTGATCCCAAGTGGTGATCTGATCAAAATCCATATCAAGGGCCGATCAGAGCCCGGAGAGCTGATCATATTCACTGTGTTCGAGAGTTGCATTGATCCAGTCATCAGGCACTACCTCGACTCAGAGAAGGACGGATATGACTCAGTTCTTATCGAGAGATCGGATCACGCGAGTATCACGGGCGATACTCACGATCGAGAAGTATGGATTACTCTGTGAAGTAGGAACTCGATATTCACGTCGAAAGGATACTCACTCTTTGAGAAACTTGAGGGCCTTATCCATTAACTTGGCATCTTTTTTGCTATCTTGTGGATTGATCTCAGCGAAGCATGCATCATATCATTTGTAATAGAGTGTCGTACTCGGGTCATTTTCCTTATTCGATGCTGTAATAGTCAGATACTGCGGATCATCCGTTGCCTGTATCGACCACGTCGGGTAGGCTTCTTTTTCTTTTTTGAGTCCATCTCGTCTTGCTTGCCATCCAGTGATCTGTCCAGCGTCATCACTACACGATAGGGTTATCGATACTCGCTCGTAGGCATCCGTGAGCTTCCAGGTTGCCATACGATTATCAGCACTGATCATGGTCGACTGGAGCGTATACCCATAGATACGCGGATTGCGTATGATGAGATCATTCCATCGATAGCCATTCTTGCTCGGACGATACATCTGTATGCGTGAGATGAGCTTTGTGAAGAGGCGATCTCTCTCGCTAGTTGCGAGCTCATAGTTATTTGTTTTCTTGTTGAGAAAATCCGCAATACGTCGAATCGGGATCATATATCCGATTGATGCATTATCTGAGGCGATAGCCGTCGGTATACCGATGAGCTCACCCGAGTTATTGAATGCTCATCAACCCGAGTTCCCATGATCGATCGTACCATCTATCTTATACATCATCTGTTCATATCCGGCGATCTTGCCGTCAGTACGCGTGATTGTATCTCCGCCGATCGCAGGATATCCATACATCGATACATATGATCCGATAGCGATCTTCCCAGACGATAGGGAAAATGGAGAGAGTGTATTTGTATGTGAGAGCTCAAGTAGAGCAAGATCAGCGATACCATCATAGGCGATGAGCTGAGCCGTATCAGTACAGAGAGGGACTCGCTCGAAATCAGTCGAAAAACATACCTCATAGTTGCCAGTTGGTTTTTCATCTTTGCCCATGATGACATGAGCATTCGTGAGAATACGAGATGAGCTGATAGCGATCGCACTTCCATAACTATTCAATACATATGATCCGTCAGGACGTGACTCATAGTTTTTGATTTTGACAATATTGCGGATGATACTAGCCTCAGATCCTGATACTGGCGTCATCATGGCAAAAAATGAAACACAAGCCAAGAGTAACAAACAAGAGGATGAGAACAATATTTGCATGTAGTTAATAGATAGTCTAGAGAAATATATTCGCCCTACGGGGTCGTTATTTCCACTATGACGATTTCTGCATCTTCTTCACCTCCACCGAGTGATATAGCTGCAGAGGTGAATGCATCATTTTTATCCTTGAGTTTGCCGAAGATGACTCATTGTGTGGTACGTCCCGTGACCCGAACTTCCGCAAGAGGGACCCGGATCGTCTGACCGGATTTCGATATGAGGATGACACTATTGGATTCTTTCTCTTCGACCGTAAGGGTGAATGCTCCGATAATAGCTCCAGTTTTCTCAGTCGTTGCTCCTACCTTGATTCCTGATCCACCTCTTCCCTGTTCACGATAGTCCTCAAGTGAAGAAATCTTACCCATACCATTCTCAGAGACCGTGAGGATATACTTCGCCTCTTTGCCTGCCACACAGCCGACAATTAGTGCATCTGTCGATGCGACCTTCATACCACGGACTCCCGCTGCCGCTCGTCCCATCACACGGACATCATTCTCATCGAACTGGATCGCCTTGCCACCTCGAGAGACGAGGAGTATATTGTCAGTTCCATCAGTCACTCGTACCCATCCGAGAGCATCTCCATCATGTGGCTTCATCACTATGAGTCCACTAGCACGAATATTCGCGATATCAGTGATATCGATACGTTTTACGACAGCCGCTTTTGAAATCAAGAACAAATGCTTGCCTGGGCTATTCGTCAGATCGAGTACGGATGCAATAGACTCATCCTTGGCGAGTGAGAGGAACTGGACAACTGGTTGCCCCTTCGCCGTTCGCTGCATCTCTGGGATCTCATAGGTAGGAAGACGAAATACTCGACCCGTATTTGTGAAGAACATGAGGGTATTATGATTCTTCGTTGATAGGATCGTCTCGATCTCATCTTCATCCTTGACCGACATCGCGATTCCCTTGCCACCTCGACGCTGTGTACGAAATGCAGAAGCCTTTACTCGTTTTATGTATCCATTTTTTGACATCGTCACAACGACATCTTCATTGGGGATAGTATCCGTCGGGTTGAACTCTCCTATCGCTCCAGCGTGTACCTCGGTACGACGTGGATTATTATATTTTTCTCGAGTTTCTGTGAGCTCATCACCGATGATTGTTGATACACGAGATGGCGTTTCGAGGATATTGCGGAGATCCGCGATAAGGGCGAGTTTCTCTATGAGCTCGTCCTCTATCTTCTTGCGTTCTAGTCCCGCGAGTCGCTGGAGCTGCATCTCGAGGATGGCAGTTGCTTGTTTATCAGACAGTGAGAATCCAACCATGAGAGCCATGTGTGCGTCCTCTCGAGTTTTGGATTCTTTGATTGTACGGATCACAGCATCGATATTGTCGAGTGCGATCTTGAGTCCCTCGAGGATATGAGCCCGAGCCTCAGCCTGAGCGAGCTCATAGGCCGTCCGGCGAGTGATGACCTCACGACGATGTTCGATAAACGCGATGAGCATCTCTCGCAGATTGAAGAGTCTAGGCTGCATCCCACGATCCGTGAGGGCAATCATATTGTAGGAGAAGCTCGTCTGGAGTGGAGTCAGCTTGTAGAGCTGATTGATGATTTTTTTTGGGAAGGCATCACGCTTGAGATCGAGTACGACTCGTACTCCCTCACTACTTGATTCATCTCGGATATCAGATATACCGATGATGATCTTCTCGACGATGAGTCCAGCGATCTTTTCGACGAAGTCTTTTTTATTGAGCTGGTATGGTACCTCGCTGATGACGATCATATCACGACCTCCCTTGCCCTCTTCGATCCCGACACGACCTCGCATCACGACCGATCCACGACCCCGTGTATAGGCATCGAGGAGATCTTTTTTGTTGTAGATGATACCCCCAGTTGGGAAATCTGGTCCCTGGATATATTCCATCAGCTCTTCGATCGCCACTGTCTCTGGTGAGTCATGGTGGAGGAGGAAAATCAGAGCATCGATGAGCTCTCCGAGATTGTGTGGAGGGATATTAGTTGCCATACCGACGGCGATACCCATCGCTCCGTTCATGAGGAGATTCGGGATACGAGTTGGGAGGACAGTTGGCTCTTGTGTCGACGCATCATAGTTATCTCTCCAGTCTACGGTATCCTTGTCGATATCTGAGAGCATGAGCTCTCCGAGCTTCGCCATCTTCACCTCCGTGTATCGCATCGCTGCGGCGTTGTCACCATCCATAGAACCAAAATTTCCCTGTCCATCAACGAGTGGATAACGAAGAGAAAAGTCCTGAGCCATACGCACCATCGCATCATAGACCGAGGTATCTCCGTGTGGGTGATATTTACCGAGGACATCACCGACGACACGAGCCGACTTGCGATACTTGCCCGTAGCCCTCACTCCACCCTCATACATAGCATAGAGGACTCGACGATGTACTGGCTTGAGTCCATCACGGACATCTGGGAGGGCACGAGAGACTATCACTGACATGGCATAGTCGAGATAACAGGTCTCCATCTCATTGACGAGTGAGCGATCACTATCTCCATCATAGTGCATTCCTATCATCATAGCAGGTCCTGATGGTATCGGTGCATCCGCTACTGGGAGGTCAAGGAATTCAGCATCTGAGTCAGTATTGTTTTCAGGCATATCTGGTGCGATTTCATCATCGAGTTCGCTGGTATCTGACATAGAAAAAATATATTAAAAAATCCCATCTAGTATATGAAAAGGAGGGATATTTGCAAACTGAAATGATGAGGGAAAATGGGAGAAAAACAGTAACAGAAACGACACCTAAAGTCAGGAACTATGAGAGTTCTAGAATACCTCGGAGAGCTACTGACTTACGATAGACATATGATTTGTCATATCACCCCAATGTTCAGTATTTAGAGAATACATGATTATAATAGTCTACTCCTCTATGGTATGAGGGTATAGACTGCCAGAGGGACTTATGCCACATAGGACCAGCCGATTTATCTATAACAAAATATGCATCATATCCTTCAGAAGTAAGAGTACGCGATACATAAATTAGATTTGGTGGAAATATCAATATATCATCTTTAATAGGCTGCATTTGTTCCTTAGTCATAACCTTAAGTCATGGTAGTCACTGAGAAGCAGCAATAGTATCTATCCACTCTGCTATAGTGTCCTTTGCACTCTTGTTGATAGCCTTAGTTAACATTAAGAATCTAGTTGTAGAGCCCATTACTACAAATTCCTGCCCCTTATACATACAAATGGTACCAATTTTTACTCTATATAGCCAGGTTGCGATAGTTCCATTGGTACGATCGATCTCATGATGAAATACTCGAGGAGATGGCTGATCCATAACATCTGCAATATCAGCCTTTCCAGTAGACACTAGTCCAACAGCTGAAGATAGAGCAATATCAACCCCTCATCCATTTGATGCGAGAGCATTATGAGGCTCTAGCTTTCTGGAAGTTACCATAGAGAAAAAATTATAACTCTCTTATTATACGACTCTATCTCTCTTGTCAATACTTTTTTATATTTTGTTGTATAATATAAAAAATCCTCCATTTTCAGGAGGAATATTATGAGATATACTAGAGATCTGAAAATCCAGCGGGGAGTGTTCCAGATGATCCTCCATCGATATAGATCTCACTTCCTCCGCCGAATATCTGGTTCATGAGAGTTTTTATCGTGTTGAATATATTCTGAGGAGAGAGATATTGGTGCGTCCCGAGTCCGAGCATCTCAGATACTTTCGGTGCTACGAATATAGCAATCACGATCACGATAATACCGATCACGGCATAGCGGATCGAGTTGATAGCGGGCTTCACCTTCTCGTCTTTGCCACCGGAGAGGATGAGCATGAGTCCACCCCATACGATGAAGAGGATCGAGCAGAGCCCTGCGACGAGGACAACGAGTGATACTCCGACTCGGATGAGATCTGCAGGAGTATAGGATCCTGAGGCGTCTATGATCGAGCTCGCAGCGGATGCAGATTGGATAAATGAGAAGTCCATGTGAAAAAATTATAAATCAGAAAAACCAGCGGGGAGTGTGCTATCAGATCCTGGGTCTATCGTACTTGATCCAACATCTACACCGAATATACTATCAGATATCTCAGCAATCGTCTGGAATACAGCCGATGGACGAGCATACTCTCCATATGGGAGACCAATGAGCTCCATGAGTAGCGGGAATATATAGAGAACCACGATAATAAAAACAATACCAATGAGAGCGTGGCGGATATGATTGACGGCACTTTTGACCTTTTCTTCCTTACCTCCAGAGAGTATCATCAGAAATCCTCCCCAAATCGTATACAGTATTGCGGCAAGGGCAGCAAATATCACAGTAAGTGCTATACCGTATCGAATCAGTTCTGAGAATTCTATAATATCAAAAACAGTCATACGGTTACTATAATGAAAGTGTAGAAAAAGTAAAATTTTTTATATCGTATTAACTATTTCTTCTCTTCTTCGACGATACGGAGATTGAGTCGGACCCCAGCTTTTGCACCAAATACTCTGAATACCGTACGAATTGAGTCAATCGTCTTGCCTCATCGTCAGATCAGGGATCCCATATCAGAAGGATCCACACGTAGTGAGAGGAGTGTACCAAGTTCATCTTGTTTTTCGGTGATCTCGATAGCCTCAGCATTATTGACGATAGCAGATACGATGAGCTGTAGGTATTGTATAGCAGTCATGAGAAAAAAATTACAAAAAACCCTCGGAAATTCGAGGGTAAACGCTTATTTTTTGGCGATGATTTTCGCAAGGGTATCAGAGTACTGAGCACCATTTTTGATATATCCAGCTACTTCTTCCATATCCATGATGAGTGCCTTTGTGTGTGGATCATATGATCCGAGGATCTTGATGAATCCATGCTTTGCAGCCTGGCGATGTTCAGTGAGAACAACACGATATTTAGCAACATGTTTGCGACCTACACGGGAGAGACGGATCTTGAGCATAATGAGAAACTTTAGAAGTATAAATTTTGAATTTTTGATGGTGCCCAGGACGGGGCTCGAACCCGTACTCCCTTTTTGGGAAGAGGATTTTAAGTCCTCCGTGTCTACCATTCCACCACCCGGGCAAGG
>JAYTJD010000208.1:0-6299 GCA_043731405.1 Candidatus Altimarinota bacterium | reverse complement strand
CTGCACAATCCGATGCCATCGCAAGAGCTCATCGATCCACTGCGTGGCGTCCTCGCTCGTATGATCGCAGATATCACCCCTGGTGATCTGCAGTATGCATTCTTCGCGGGGAGTGGTACAGAGGCCAATGAGTGAGCCATCAAGCTCGCGAAGATGTACACCAAGAAGGCAGGATTCATTGTGGCGGTAAAATGATTCCACGGGAAAACGATGGGATCACTCTCGATGGTAGGCAAAAAAGACTACCGAGAACCAGTTGGCCAGATGTACGGTGGACCCGTATATCATGTACCATTCGGTGATGCAGCTGCAGTCGAGCGTCAACTCGAGATCTGTGAGACTGTCGGAGTCGGGATAGCGGCCGTGATGATGGAGCCGATCCAGGGTGAGGCAGGGGCAATCGTGCCACCTGATGACTTCTGGCCACGTATCCGAGCCGCGACCAAGCGTCATGGAGTACTCCTCATTGCTGACGAAGTACAGACGGGGATCGGACGAACTGGCACGATGTGGGGTGTCGATCACTGGGATGTCGTCCCAGATATCATGACGATGGGCAAGGCTCTCGGAGGTGGTGTGATGCCGATATCTGCGTTCGTCTCGACTCGTGAGATCTGGCAATGTATGATGCATCCGAATCCATTCATCCATACGACTACTACTGGTGGCTGAGCCCTCGCATGTTCCGCTGCGATAGCAGGACTGCATGTCGCACTGCGAGATGACTTCCCCAAGTTGGCAAGAGAAAAATGAGCCTATATCATGGAACGCCTCCAAAAACTCGTCATACAGTATCCAGAGATCTATTCGTGCGTGACTGGGAAGTGACTCCTCATCGCTCAACACTTCCGATCTGCGGATATCGGATATGCAGTCACTGCAGAGCTATTTCGCCACGGTGTCCTCATCGCAGGGACTCTCAACTCGGCTATGACATCACGTATCGAGCCGCCTCTCGTCATCACCTACGAGGAGATAGATACAGGGATGCAGGCACTCACCGAGTCTCTCGCTATCGTATCCGAGCAACTGCATATCTCGATCGCATCTCATCTCGACTCACTCGCCGAGGTACCACCTCAGCCGTATATCTCACACAAGGATCCATTACAAAAAATCAAAGCAACAGTCGTCAACTAAAAAAAGTTGCAAATAAGTCTACAACTCTATAATGAGAATTAGTATCATTATTATTGTTTCCGTCATTGCGTGGAACGAAGCAATCCAGCCATTCTTAGTTCCTGTCATCCTCGCGTAGGCGGGGATCCAGTGTTTTCAGTCCCCGTCATTGCGAGGCACGAAGCAATCCAGTACTCCAGAGTCCATTCCCATTTACTTTTTGGATAAAAAGTAACAAAAATCTTCAGAGTCTTCCATGTTTTATTTTGTTATCTGTTCCCATCTCTATTTCCTAAATTGCAAAAACTCGCTTAGTACCTCGCTCAAACAGTTCGCAATTTTACGGAAATATTCGCTGACAGATACTCAAAATCTCACATAAGGAAGAAGCAATTGGTACAATAAACTTCTATTTCCTATTTTTTAACTATCATTTCTATGTCCCCCAACAATCCATTCGTATCGGCTCAGTCTCAGATGCAGATTGCATATGCGTTCCTCGCTGGTCGCTATGATGCTCAGTTCCCGAAGATTCTCAATCCTGAGCGAGTGATCGAGGTCAATATCCCAGTCCAGATGGATAGTGGGGAGATTCGCAATTTTGTCGGATATCGTTCTCAGCACAATAGTGCTCGTGGACCCTATAAGGGTGGGATTCGATACCACCCTGATGTCACTATCGATGAGGTGAAAGCACTCTCAACTTGGATGAGTATCAAGTGTGCGACTCTTGACTTGCCACTCGGAGGAGGAAAGTGAGGGATCATTGTCAATCCCAAGGAGTTCTCAGAAAATGAGCTCGAACAGCTCTCTCGCGGATGGGTACAGCGACTCTACAAGTATCTCGGACCGCTTGATGATGTTCCAGCTCCAGATGTCAACACAAACGGACAGATTATGTCTTGGATGGTAGATGAGTATTCCCGACTCGTGGGTCACTGGACTCCAGGGACTTTCACCGGCAAGCCTCTCTCTATCGGTGGCTCTCTCGGACGAGATACCGCGACCGCTCAGGGTGGGCTCTATGTCCTCGAGGCGTATCTCGCCTCTGTCATTCCTGCGGAGGCAGGAATCCAGCCACTAAAATGAAAGAAAATAGTCATCCAAGGAGCCGGTAATGCTGGACTCAATATGATAGAGCTGATCGATCGAACTGGAGCTATTCTCATCGGTACCTCTGACTCTCATGGTGGTATTTTTGACTCAAACGGTCTCGATATTGCCCAGATCGTCGAGCTGAAGAAAAATAAAAAATCTTTCGCAGAATATTCCTCCCCTAAGATAGGGGAGGCTAGGAGGGGTGTGCAAGATAGCTGAACACACCCCCTTAATCCCCCTCACTGAGGGGGAGATGGGACATTTCGATATATCTCGAACTCAGAGCTCCTCGAACTCGATTGCGATATCCTCATCCCAGCCGCTCTCGAGAATCAGATCACAGGAGACAATGTGAAAAATATCAGAGCAAAACTCATCCTCGAACTCGCAAACGGGCCGATCACCCCTGATGCAGATACAGTACTATTCTCTCGGTGAATCGCTGTGATCCCAGATATCCTCGCGAATGCGGGAGGTGTGACGGTATCCTACTTCGAACAAGTCCAGAACAACGCGAACTACTACTGGTCTCGTGAAGAGGTACAATCAAAACTCAAACTTAAGATGGAAACGGCTCTCACAGGAGTACTGAAAAGCTCAAAAGAACATAAGGTGATGCTCCGAACTGGAGCATATGTCGTAGCTATGGAGCGGATACTGGAGGCAATGAAGATGAGAGGGGAGTAAATATATTGAATTGGGTATAACTGGGTATATTTATGGATATATAGAAAATCCTTTCGAGTAATTGAGAGGATTTTCTAATATTTTGAAATGAAATCATCATTCATATCCTTATAAATCATAGATCATTCTTTCTTCATATAATTCAGTAAATCCATATATCGCTCATAACGACTAAAATAGTCCTGTATCTGCTCATCTCTACATTGTTTATTGAGAATATTGTTTGAGCTTTTGAAAATTTCAAAAAATTCATCCTTTTCTATATATTCATCATTAATGCAAGAAGATATAGAAAAATCATAGAAATTTTCTATATCATAAGGACTTTCTCAAGCTACATTAAGTTCGGAAATAAATTTTTCAAGAGATTGAATTGTGTTCATAGGGAGAAAAGCTAGAAGCTAGAGATTAATTGATAAGAATAATCTGATGATAGAAGCTATGCTTAAAATGAAAGAGATCATCGCAATGCAAGTACAGCAAAAAGTAAGATTCTTCCATTTTGCATATTTTTTATCAAAAATAATTCCCTTATCTATAACTTTGATTCTATTAAATCAAGGTAAAAAATCTTTCTGAGAATTTCTAAATATATC
The DNA here is from genome assembly GCA_043731405.1 of Candidatus Altimarinota bacterium. GTDB lineage: Bacteria > Patescibacteriota > Gracilibacteria > BD1-5 > UBA2023 > JABFSX01. Next base: position 2,799 of record JAYTJD010000208.1, on the reverse strand, counting down.
TGATTGTATATCTTTTTGTTTTGAATTAAATAGGACTATAAATAGTCCAGAGACTATAGTTATAAATCCAAAAATTATTATGAAAGTGAAATAATTTTTTAATTCACTGATATTCGATTTATCAGATAAAGTTATAAATCATGTAATTGAAGTTGTAACTATTCCAGATGAATATAGTACCAGTTTGCTTATAAAATCCAAGTAGAGTTTTTCTGAATCTTTTTTATATTCATCTTCTTTTGTTATTAATTCGGTAATTATTTTATCATTTTCATTCACTGCTTCCTCGCTAGACATACCAAAGTGGGGTTAAAAATTAATTTGAATTATGGAATAATATCATACGCCACAACAAAGCTGTCTTCACCACTTCCAAAGTTATATATTTGATCTATATTAGTTAAGGTTCATGTTTTAATAGTTAATCTAAGTAGTATTTGTCTGCCATTTCAGATAATTTTACTTATATCTAATGTAGAGTTACATGATGTAAGTGATTTACTACTAAGTCATCATTGTAGTCAATTTAAAGTCGATCCTTGTTCATAAGCAAAAGTATAATAGCATAAGATTGGCTCATTAATAGGATGTATGGTATTGATCCTTATATTTAGCGTATCTCATTCTTTTATTGTTCCTATTGATTTATAGTTATCAGTATAGTTGGGTATAAATATAGCATTTTTTGTGCTCGTACTGTTTGTAAAATTATTTCATATATTATCTTGAAATAGTGTTAAATATGGTTTCGTATATTTACAACTATTATTTTCTGGAATAAATCAGTAGCCACAACTAGTGAGATTACAACTTCCCCAGGTATTAGTACTCCAAATTTGTGAGCCATACCCATTTGATATAGAGCAATCTCTAATATTTGAAATACAAGTATTGTTTTCTATATGCTGATCAGAAGAACAGGTTAACTGATTTGTTGTAGTAGTTGTAGTAGTTGTATTAGGTTGTTCCATTGGTTGTTTTACCGAACAGTTTCAGTTAGAAACAGAGTATCATGAATTACATGAAGCCACGATACAACTATCCCAATTATTCCCATTCCATGTCTGTTTTCCAATTCCATTAGAAATACCACAAGACCTTATATTTGAAATACAAGTATTGTTTTCTATATGTTGATCAGAAGAACAGGTTAACTGATTTGTTGTTGTAGTTTGTTGTTGTAGTTTGTTGTTGTATTGATTGGTTTACTGAACAGTTTCAGTTAGAAACAGAGTATCAGGATATACATGAAGCCACGATACAGCTCTCCCAATTATTTCCATTCCATGTCTGCTTTCCAATTCCATTAGAGATACTACAAGTTCTTGTCGGATTATTTGGCTGGCAACTCATTGCTCACTCATTATAATACCATCAGTCATCACAAGTTTGTTTTTTAACTACAATTTGTTCCTGCGTTTTTATAGGTATAGTGGTTACTATATTCTGATTTACAGCTCAATAATTAATAAGATTATCTAATATATATTGAGAAATTGCATAATTCTTATCTAAGTTCTTATATGTTACTGATTTTACATTTTTACTATCCCTATTTTTCTTTATATTTTTCTGAAACAAAAGTTGTTGTTTATATATAGTCTCATAAGAGGCTCATTTCTTGATTCTTTCATTCAATATTTTTACTTTATTATTAGCAAATTTTGTATCTATATTGGTGAGAGTATATGCAAAAGTTGCCTGACTCAGCAGTAAAAATGATAGACTAATAACTAGTAAAAGAATTTTCATAAAGTTTAATTGCTAATAAATAAAAAACCGCTAATGAAATGTGTTACTAAGTCATTATATCGTTTCCATTATTTTTTCCAATTTTTTAATGTTTTCATGGTTAAATCTTCAAAAAATCCTCAGAACATATCTGAGGATTTTCTGAGATTCAACTACCTATACCCCTATTTTCCACACTCCCTTTTCCCGAAAGGCTGGTATTGTCTGGCAGAGAGTCTATTTATATATCCCACCTCGACTATCCGCATCATAGAAATATACGACTATCTCTTCTTCGAGGATGGCGTAGAGAAAACGATATTTTCCGATACGCAGACGATAGTGTCATGGATGTCAGATATATGGCTGCACATCAGCAGTGGATTTGATTGGATTTTCTATGATCTCATCGAATTTCTTATCAAAACGCAAAAGAAACGCTTGATCGCGTTTCTCCAGGAATTTTATCACGGTTTTCGAGAGACGATAGTTGTACATTATTTTGATTTTGATGCTATGAGTTTGGTGAGGAATTCTTTTCCATCCACACTTTCCCCATTCCTATACTCTTCCATAGCTATTTCGAATTTATTATTTTTTCTCGTACTCTTGCTCGTCTTCATGGAGAGTCCGATAAGATAATATCACGCTTCGAGCGGTGTAGCGAAGTTAGTTTTTATCTTGGTTGCTCAGATGTTATCTATTGTGATAGTTGTCATAGTGACATTATATATGATTACGCAGAAAATCAAATCCTATTTCTCCACCCCTATTTTCCATACTCCTTTTTCTCGAAAGGCTTGTATCGTCTGGCGTGAAAATACAGATAAAATCACCTATTTTCACGGTCGAAATGATCATATCATGAGACACCAAAAATCTTTGACTCTGAAAGCAAAAGACATATACTGTCATTACCTATTAATAATAAGTAAGCATATATGCAAACCGCAATAATCATAGAAGATGTACAGGCTAAAAATGCGACTGTCAAGCTCTCAGCAAGAGAGCGTGACGGGATCAAAACGATAGCAACCCTGAGGAATCGCACACCTCATTTCATCATGA
>JAYTJD010000207.1:0-2535 GCA_043731405.1 Candidatus Altimarinota bacterium | reverse complement strand
CTAAATCATAAATTCTCAAGTATGCGATACACTGGACCAAAAATGAAACTCTGCCGCCGTGAAGGATACAACCTTTTTGGAGTAGAGAAATATAATCTTGAAGACAACCATCGTGAGGTAAAACGAGGAAACAAGCTCTCTGAATTCGGTGTACAGCTCCGCAAAAAGCAAGCTGCAAAACGACAATATGCTGTATCAGAAAAGCAATTTGCTCGCTACTACCAGAAGGCTACAAAGATTTCTGGAGTTACTGGTGAACAGATGATTACGCTTCTCGAGACTCGTTTCGACAATGTCGTCCTCAGAGCCAACTTTGCTCGTACGATCATGCAGGCTCGCCAGTCTGTAGGTCATGCTCACTTCCTAGTTAATGGCAAAAAGCTCAATATTGCTTCATACCAGGTTCGTATCGGTGATGTGATCACGATCAAGGAGCGTCTCAAAGAATCAGTTCTCTATAAGACTCTCGTCGAAGAGTTCGGAGAATTTGCAAAAAAGAATGAAACAGCTTCAGTGACAAGTGTTCAGTGGCTTACAGTAGATCCAAAGAAACTCTCAATTACTATGAATTCCCTTCCAGGTCCTAGTGATTTTGACAAGATGATTGATATCCAGCGTATCGTAGAGTTTTACTCGAAGTAATAAGGCGTTTAATTCTTCTCTCCATTTCTCTCTATGCACATTATCCACTCACTCATCGGCGTACCAAAAATCTCTCGAAAGGCGACTGGTATCAACGAAGAATGTCTGACTGTTGGTCCACTTCCGGCTGGATATGGTGTCACTCTCGGTAACTCTCTCCGCCGTGTGATGCTCTCATCTATTCCTGGTACTCGTGTCACGGGTGTCAAGATCGCAGGTGTCACTCACGAGTATACTACTCTCCCAGGTGTTCATGACTCTATCATCGATATCCTCCTCAATCTCAAGGGTCTCGTTATCGAAAAATCAGATTCAGGTATCGAATGGCTCACTCTCTCGAAGAAAAAAGGTGGAATGGTTACAGCAGCGGATATCAAGTGTCCTGCTGGAGTCACTGTCCACAATTCTGAGATGTATATCACCGCTCTGGATGCGAGTTTTGACTTCACTGCAGAGATCCGCATCGAACGTAATGTTGGATATGTGAGCATAGATGAGCTCAAGCATCGTGAAGATGATACAGCAGTACTACTCGTAGATGCGAATTTCTCTCCAGTGATCAGCGTCAAATACGATGTGACAGATACTCGCTACGGTGAGATCACCAATCTTGACTCACTCGATATGCTCATCAAGACTAATGGTGTGATGTCTCCATCTGATGTCATCAAGTTCTCAGGAAAGATGCTCGAGTCATACTTTGCACTCTTCAATGAAGATGCTCTCCAGGTTGGAGGCGAGTTCATCGCTGATATCCGGCAAGTGATCGAACGTGAGAAACAAGAGGTCAAGGCAGATCTCGAAAAAGAGAGCTACACTCCGATCGAAATCATGGGACTCTCTCCTCGTACGCTCAATGCACTCGTCAACGGAGATATCCTCTCTATCGAGCACCTCACCAAGTGTACTGAGGCCAAGCTCTCATCGATCAAATGATTTGGTAAGAAGGCAATGACCGAAGTACGAGAGGCACTCGCAACTAAGGGTTGCAAACTCCTCTGAGATGATTAATCCACTAGAACCAAGTATTCCAACAATCTAACATTTCCCCCCATGCGACACCGAGTCAAAAAAAATCTTCACTTCAAATGAAAAGACCAAGCACATCGAAAGAGTGTTGTTCGTAGCCTTGTAGGATCATTCTTCGAGAATGGATCACTCATCACTACCAACAAGCGAGCATTTGCTATCGTAGGTATCATCGACCGCCTCATCGAGGTAGCGAAGGGTCCTACTACAGAATACAACAAAATCAGATATATTACTCCTGAAGTATTCACAGAGGCAGCATCTCGTGCTGTCATGGCAATTGCTCCGAACTATATGGAACGTCACGGTGGATATACTCGTATCACTCCACTTAAATATAGAATGGGTGATGGTGCTCTCCTCGTCAAGCTCGAACTCGTATAAATAGTAGTTTCATAGTAAATAGAAAGAATATTTCCTCTATGCAACTATAGAACTCCAAAAATCTAAAACTCCCCCTTATGAAAACTCTCTTCTCAACACAAATCCCATCGACAGACCGCCCATGGTTCGTCGTAGATGCAGCTGGTAAAAATCTCGGACGCCTCGCTACTACGATTGCTCGCAAGCTCTCTGGTAGAGATCGTGTTGATTTCACCGCTCATATAGACAACGGTGCCTATGTCGTCATCGTCAATGCTGCTCAAGTAGCAGTATCTGGAAAAAAGGAAACAGAGAAAATGTACTATTCTCATTCTCAGTATCTCGGTGGTCTCAAGGAAACTAACCTCACCAAGATGCGAGCCAAGAATCCTGCCCATATTCTCGAACATGCAATCAAGGGAATGCTCCCAAAGAACAAGCTCCAGGCTGGTATGCTCCAGAGACTCCGAGTCGTACCTGGTGCTACGCATCAATATGAGG
>JAYTJD010000206.1:0-6409 GCA_043731405.1 Candidatus Altimarinota bacterium | reverse complement strand
AAGAAAAATTCATCGGTCTCGAAAAATGGAAAATCCTCAATCCAGCTACTCTCAAAGATAAGGCTATCTATGTTCTCAAAAAGAAAAAAGAACCTCTTCACTTTCTCGATATTGCATCTGCTATCACAGACAGATTCGGAGAGCCAGTCAAGACCTCTACAATCCACAATGAACTCATCCGCAACGGAGAGTTCGTCCTCATCGGACGGGGCATCTACGTTCTCAAGGACTGGGGATATAAGGATGGCACCGTTCTCGATGTGATCCTCGAAATATTCAAAAAGGCAGGAGCCCCGCTCTCAACAGAAGAAATCACTGATCGTGTCCTCAAGGTGCGTCAGGTCAAGATCACCACGATCTATATGAATCTCCAGAACAAAAAACATGTAGAACGAGTTGGGCGAAATCTCTATACTGCGAAATAATCTCAATATAACATAAAAAAAGTCACTTGATATAACTGTCAAGTGACTTTTTTTGTATAAAAATACGGATTGTGGCAAGATAAAGGCATCTATTTGCGTTAACGCCCCAATCTTATGCGAAATACCTATCGTATACTCTTTGCTGAGCTCGTACTCACCACTTTTATCTCTACTACACTCCTCCCATCTCAGATCCTCTTCGCTGTGGACATAGATCTCCCGCTCCCAGATACCACACAGATCACATATACTATCACTAATAGTGTAGACACAATATCACCCGAGTTAATTGATCCAATCGCTCCAGGAGATACTTGAGATACATCATCTGGTGATCCGATATCACTCGAGTCTGTATGATCAGGATCATTCATCTCAGATACTGCTACTGCTACAAGCGAGAACCTTAGTGGATCTAGTACCATTCCAACAACTCCTCTCGCACCAGATACTCTTGTGGACACAGGGAGGCTGATCCTGACGGGGACTATTGTTGATGAGAGTGACGTTGATCTCACTGATATCTCACTGAAGCCCACTTCACGAATTATAGATGAGCATCCTGATGCACAGATCCTCGTACAGTTCAAGTCTGATATCGATAGCTACGTAGGAAAGTATCAGGTCGATCAGATAGAGAATATTCATGATCTCAAGACCACAGAAACTCTCAGTGAACAAAATATTGCTGTCATGGAGATCGATACGTCATCGATAGCTATAGATAATACATTCACTGCCACAGCGGATTTTGTCTCAGATACAGGAGCCATGGATCCTATTACGGAACAACAGATTACGGACAAGATTACAGAGCTCAAGACAGACCCTCGAGTGGAACACGTACAAAGAAATTTTGTCTATCAGACACAAGCAACAACAGGATCAGGATTTGCAAAACTCTGGGCTCTCGATAACCAAGGACAAGCTGTCGATGGCATCATAGGGACACTAGATGCAGATATCGACTATCCAGAGGCCATCACCTACGCAGGCAATCATATCGGATCTGGAGTAATCGTAGCAATACTCGATACAGGAATCGCATATAATCATCCAGATCTTGCTAGACGTATGTGGAACGGGGCCAACTGTCTCTCAGACACCGGAGCCACTCTCGGAGGATGTATCCATGGATATGACTTTGCTGACAATGATCTCGATCCTATGGATGACAACGGACATGGGAGTCATGTTGCGGGTACTATCGGTGCCATCAGTAGTACCGATGGGGTCACTGGGGTAGCACCCGATGTAGAGATCATGGCGGTGAAAATACTCGGTAAGTATGGAAGTTCGACTGCAGATGTCATACGCGGTATCAATTTTGCTACTAAAAACGGAGCTAAAGTTATCAATGCGAGTTTTGGAATTACACAAATCACTCAGAGCAAGTCGGATTTTGACTATATGACGTATCAGGCAATCCAGAACTTCCCTGGACTCTTTGTGGCAGCAGCTGGTAACAATGGGATGAATACGGATAGTTCCATCAAATCATTTCCTGCAGGATATGGCAGTGAGACTGTAGTATCAGGTGAGGTGATCATCGATCGAGAACAACTGATTCTGTCTGGATCAGAAACTATCCCAGCCTTGCAAAACGTCATTTCCGTTGGGGCAACTGATCAAGATGATGATATCGCATCATTCTCTAACTACGGTACAAGTTCAGTCCAAATAGCGGCACCAGGAGTCAATATCTATAGTACTATACCGACGGGTAGTGCTATAGGTGTGCCTCAGCCGATCAGCTATGCCAATGGTTGGAACAAAAAAGTCGGAGCAAATCCAAACACTTGGACTACTCGAGCCAATGCCGTCGTATCAGGAGAAAATATGGACATATCATCGGTACTCTGGACGGATATCCGTACTCCATATGTATCAGGAGAGTCCTCCTATATCGAGAAAACAATCGATAACCAGAACAAAGATGTTGCCAAAGTACTGATCACAACATGGTGTGATACTCCCTCTACAGGTGATCGGATCGATATCCTCATAGCGAATAATGGTGGACTCTATAATAGAGTCGACTTTACCAACGAGAGATATAATTATTATGAGCCGACTGGTCGATGGCTCAATATCGACGGACATACAGGAGCTATTGCTCAGTATAGCGTTATCGCAAGTCCTGACCTCTACAATGCTACAGGATCATTTGATCTCCGGCTCAAATGGGTGACGACCAGTAGTGGGGTACTCGATGGTACTGGATCCAATGCACTCTCAAGTTATTGATGTTTTGTCAAAGATATCCAGATAGATAGAACGATATCTGGTGGTTATGGTACTTATGATGGTACCTCTATGGCGGCACCTCATGTCGCTGGTGCTGCTGCTCTCGCATGGAGCTATCGACCCTGAGTGAGCATAGAGGAAGTCCGAAATGCGATCCTCTGGGGAGGAGATTACAAGAGTCAACTAGCCAACAAAACACAAACTGGGCGTCGACTCAATGTTGCAGGTATGCTCAAGGCTCTCGAGTATCCCACAATCGGTGTCGAGAAGCTGACTCTATCAGGTGAATCCGGAGTCAAGATCAAAGTAAAAACGACGCCAGAACATATGGATGCTTGGCAATATGTCACTATATCCAAGGATCTTCAATTCTCTGAGCAAGGTGGTACAACCGGATACTATCTCCAACAAGATGGGATTGGTGGTAATACATTTGAGTTCAACAATCTCACTCCAGATACAACATATTATTATCAGATTATCGCTCATGGAATCCTGCATAGTAGCGTGGAACAAGCTATACCGTACTCATTCCATACACCCCGACTCGTCACACGTACAGGAACTGGCAATATGTCCTCATCAGGATCAGTCTATCTCTCGGGTAGCACTGCGAGTGGTGTGACCTACGGTACTGGAGTACAGACAATCATACTCACCGAGAGTGGATCGGGCAGAGTCACTGCTACTATCCCGCTCCGAGGCATCACCATATCGAGTTCTGGCTCTTGGGACGGTATCATCCAGGCACCAATCCAGATCAGCTCCGCTACAGGGATCACTGTAGGGACTGTGAACACAGGAGTACAGTCCATCTATATGATCGGTAGTCCTGATGTATCTCTCTCACTCTCTGGTAGTGTTGCCACTATCACGATGCGAGTAACGGGCAACAATTGAACTATCTTTCCAGTATATCGCTCTCCCAATATATCTAGTCCATTTGCTCAGATCGGTAGCTGTACGGTTGCTGCTGGACTCTGTACATTTACAACAGATCACTTCTCACTCTTTGCTGTAGGATCACCTGTTGCACCCATAGTGATATCTGCTCCTGTATCTGTGGGCTCCACGGCTGGTGCAGGTGGTGGAGGATGAGGAGGGGGTGGTAGCGTATCAAACATTCCATCACAAAATACTAAAGCGATACAGGTCGTCACAGTCACCCAACATCCAACCACTGTAGATCTTACTATCAGAAAATGAAAAGCAACACTCAAGAGTAAAAATGCAACCTCATCAACACAATTCAAAGAAAAAATACAACTCATGATAGGAGAAATGAAACAATCTAATGAAGATAGATCAAATACACTCAAACAAAAAAGAGACATCATCTCTCTCATCCAGTCTCAGAAGAAAACTACCAAAAAAAGTGGAGCAACCTATCGGAGCTATGTCCGGCTCGAAAAAGAAGCAATCGAAGCATATAACACTATCACCCCACAAAGAAACTAATTTTTGTTTCTATGGATATGCAACAGTAGAATCAACGTTACTATATGTGCCACCACGAACACATTGAGTGCGAGAAATATCCCACCGAGAAGAATTGCAATCTGCAGTTCTTCTTTTTGGTTTTTCCAAGTAGTTATCAGAGCATATCCGATGATCAAAATGGGAAATATCCCATACTGAAACAGGATATCGATGAATACATTGTGAGATGAATCGATACTCATATTCACAGGAAAATAAGAATTCACGAGGATCGAGCGATCCAGAGAAAAATGAGTAAGGATCGAATCTAGACCAAATCATATCAGAAATGAGATCGGATCTCAGAGCATCATCAAGATACACTCATACATGAGGACAAATCGGCTCATGAACGAGAGTATCTTATCAGGATCAAGATATATATTCGCCATGCATCCACCGAGTATAGCAACACCCAATACGAGTGAGAATGCGACCATGGTTCGAAACTGAGTATATCGAAAAAATCTATACAGATAATACAATCCCATAAGTCCTATAGCAATATAGCTCCCGGTAGTCAGGATGGCGAGACTCCAGAGTCCGAGAGCGAGCCACCGCTCAGGAGTACGAATCCAAGTGAAAAGTGGCACGAAAAGTAGCAGATACCCTGCTACATAGTTCGGATTGCCAAATGTACTCACAGATCTCCCAGAATATGCGGATATCATCTCAGACCTTTGGTAGATATCGAGTATTCCTCCCATATATTCCCCTATCGCTATGACTGCCACCATCACCGTTGCATAGATACTCCATCTCAGATATGACCTGAGATATTCCCTTGGGCTCGAGAGCAAGAGCAGAATGAGTGCGATCACACCAGTATAGAATAGATATCCATGATGTTTCTCATGACTGCCCATCAGCCAGCCTATATCGAGCGGCGTAGCAAAATAGAGTGCCGATACAACGGGAATAACGAGCAAGAGAACAATAATATGAGCATATTTGCCTAAAATATCCAAAATACGCTGAGGATATCGTATCAGTCACTCTATAGAGACAAAGACGAGCAGGATCAGGAACAAATATACCTTGTATCGCTCGAATGAATAACTCTCTCATATGGTAACACCAAGTGGCGAGAATACATGAGAGAAATAGAGTGGGAGGGAAAAAAAAAGAATATGAAGCAAATACATAAATCCCACTATTATAGACTATAGTGGGATTATAGGGATTTTAAGATGGAAGCCAAGAAGAAGTTATTTTCCCATAAATTTCTGTATAATCATCAATGGAATCTTCTCAAACTCTGATGCATAGCCAACAACACGATCGGCAAAACCGAGAATCCGCTCAACACGATCCATCGTCTTATAGACTCTATAGAGGACCATGGAGATAAGAGTACCTATCGGGAGTAGGATGATCGCGAGAACCATATAGAGGATATCGAGTGCATTGAACATAGTAGAGAGGGTTATATGTTATTTCCCAGCGAGTGGATCGATAATTGGTTGGTCTTTTGGTTCGATTTTTGTATATACTGGGCTCTGCCACCAGCTCTTGATATCCGAGATATCCGTGAGATGTGCAGTCTCTTCTCAGGCAAATCTGACACGCATATCGATCGGCCTCGTGAGCCCCAGACTCGTCGTCAGATCCCGAGACTCAATGAGTGAAATATACCTGAGTGAGGCAGTATCCATGAATGCTCGAGTAAGCCATACTGCTCAAAACAGTCTGATCTCCTGAGCTACAGGATCAGTCTCATCATAGGCAATGATAACTACTCTTTTTTCAGTAATAAGGGAATCATAATCTGCCTGAGAACGGATAAAAAGAGGTGTTGTCTGAATCTGTTCTTCAGCGAATTCTGCAGCTTTATGTCCATACTCTTTTACAGATTTGAGATATGGATCCATCTTGGTGATGTACGGATTGAGTTTGTCGGTGATATTTTGCCAGTTCATATAGTTGATTGATTATGTCTTTATTATATCAGGAGAATCTATTTGTTGCAAATCTTTTTTGGACAAACCGAGAATACTCAGGAAATCGGATGGATATGGCGCTACTACCGTGAGTTTTTTTCGAGTTTTTGGATGAACAAAGGTCAGAGACTGAGCATGGAGGAGCTGGCGAGTGATAGCGAGATCACGGCGGATATAGGAGTTGATGCTCCGATCTCCATATGCCTTGTCTCCGAGAACTGGATGACCGATATACGCCATATGGACACGGATCTGATGGGTACGTCCCGTCTCGATACGACACTCGATGAGGGAGAAGGGCTGATTGGTTGAGAATGC
>JAYTJD010000205.1:0-2580 GCA_043731405.1 Candidatus Altimarinota bacterium | reverse complement strand
TCTCATAGCCACTTGGTGATATATTCCTCTACTTTGGTGCTGATCTCTGTTGCGATGAGTTCTTTTTCTCCTGTGGTGAACCGTGAGAGTACCCAGTCACTCACCTCATATCGGTCATCTCGCCCTATCCCGATCTTGATACGAGAGAACTCATTGGTTCCGAGTTTAGCGAAGATATCTCGGAGTCAGTTCTGCCCACCGTGGCTCCCCTCACTCCGATATCTGACCTTTCCGAACTCCATATCGATATCATCCGAGATGACGAGGATATCTTTTTTTGGGTCTATTTTATAGAAAGAAACCAGAGCAGATACCGCATCGCCTGATAGGTTCATAAAAGTCTGAGGCTGGATACCGAGTATTGAATCTTTGGAGTTCTGGATAGTTGGACTTTTAGAGATTAGTGACTTATATTTTTTCTCTTCTCGCCAATCAGTGAAAAGTGAATCCACGATCATAAAACCCACATTGTGACGAGTGTGGTGATATGCGGATCCAGGATTACCGAGACCGATGATGAGCTTCATGGGCTATAGAATATGCAAATTATTCTATTTGTAAAATAGAAATGTAGTGTCAGGATTTGCTTTTTTGTGGTGGAATATGATAGAGTACTCGTGTAACTAATTCTATCTTATGAAACAATATATCTCGTTCCTCATCCTCATGGCATTCCTAGGATCACAGACAGTACATGCTGAAAGTGGTGATATCACCAGTGAAATCGCACTCATCAATGAGAGTATCTCAAGTGAGCTAGAGCTGGACTCCGCTCCAGTACCCATCGCCAATCCCAATATCTACACACCATGGGAACTCATTCATCGTAGTGCGATGCTCTCAGGATTCCAGTGGAGTGGTGAGATTGCCAACTTCATTACACCCAATATGTATATCGGGACTCCATTCGCAGATAGTCGGCAATATATCGGACAGACCAATCCTCTCGCATCATTTCTGGTAGAGGACGCAACGACCTATAGGGAGTGTCTCCAGAATGAGTCATACCTCTCCTACGGGCTCGGTGAGCGTATCGAGAAAACTGATATCCTCGAGCTCAAGGTAATTGCCAAGACATGTGCTCAGCAGTTCTATGGGACATATTTTGATGGTAAAACCTATACGACTCGAGAAGAATATCTCATGATGCTCATGACGATGTTCGGTGAAGATGTCTCAGTGGATGGAGAGTTCACGGAAGATGGCCAATTCGTAGCAGCAGGACCTGGTGTCGAGAGCGGATTCGAGAATGTGCAGGCAAATGCATGGTACAGTCCATATCTCGCGTATGCTGATGAGATCGGGATCCTCTCCACTGATGAAGTCAAGTGGCAAGTAGCACGAGCTATCACAGATCAGGAAGCTATCGATATGCTCGCACTCTATACGGCATATCGTATGGGATATACTGGAGATACGGTCCTAGACCGTGGAATGATCCAGACTGAGAGCCTCCAATATAATATCGAATTAGTATCTGAGAATGAGGTAACTATAAAAGTAGTAACAGGAGGTAATACTCCCGTTGCCTCAGTTCAGAATACCACGACCAACTCCTCGTTGGTATCAACTACTACAAGCACGAGATATCCAGGTTGTGATACTGATGATATCGTCCTCGTCAATGGACAAGTCTGGGCAGCTTGTAATGTTGGAGCAAGTAAAGCAGGTACAGGAGTAGAAAGCTATGGATCACTGTTTCAGTGGGGACGCAATGTACCATTTGCGAGTACAGGAAGTATAGCAACTATAGCCTGACCACTCTCACTCGCCGCAGCGAATGCGACTAGTAGTTTCATAACAACACGTGGTGAAAATTGGTTAAAAATAAGTGATAATAACCTTTGGGGTGGTGCTAGAACAACATTAACAGGTGGAATATATAGTGAAGGATCAATAAAAGATCAAAAACTCATGCGATGACCATGTATGGAGGGTTATCACGTACCAACAACTAAGGAATGGTATGGTGCTATAAGTTCTTTGAAAAACACAATTGAAAGTGTAGGAACAAATTTAAAAATCCCAAATTCTGGTGCATATGATTTTGAGACTGGCGATATAGTTGGCCAATGAATTGGTTCTCCATTTTGGTCGAGTACACCAGGAAACTCTGATTTCAGCAGTTATAATATAGCAATATCATCATGATTTTATCAGGGTATGTATTCGCCACGTCGATCATATGGATACTCAGTCCGTTGCCTTAAAAACTAATATCCTAAATCTCTAAAAATCGAACACTCCTAATAATGGAAAATACCAAATTCACCTCTCTCATCGATGAGGTCATCAAGATGAATATCTCAGATCTCCATCTCACTGGAGAGTCGGTACCCCATATCCGCAATCATATCGGAGATATTGCCCCGGTAGACAAATACGGGGTGATCACCTGATTCGATATCGAGGAAATCTGCGAGTTCTTGCTCGGGAGGCGATTCGATGAGCGGACACTCGATATCTCCTATGCTCAGGGAGTTGCTCGGTTCCGTGTGAATATGAGTCGTACGATCAAGGGGATCACGATCGCCATGCGTATGATCCCATCTATCATACCAACACCAGCTGAGATATCAC
>JAYTJD010000204.1:0-6556 GCA_043731405.1 Candidatus Altimarinota bacterium | reverse complement strand
AGAGAGATTTTTTGATTGGATTATAGTGCTGGAGCCATGCGTGGGAGTGCTTCACATACCACACCGTTCTTGTTCCCATCGAGACCATAGATATCGAGAGACTTCACCTTCGCAGTATCGAGACCACTATTGTATGATGCAATCTGATCTGCACACATATCATATTTTGCCTGAGCCGCTTCTTGTGTGGCGAAGTTGGAACAATTGAGATCATCTTTGGTAGTACCTTGTGCCTTGACGCATGATCCCATCAGCTTGACTCCATCTTTGGTCTGTTGTACACGAGACTCGGCAATACTCTTGCCCGCCCAGAGTGACCCGAGATCGAGATTGTAGTCAAATGTCTGGATACCGATTGCTGCGAGGAGGACGATACCGAGACCGATCGCAAATGCGGTCTTGATCTTGCCCATCCACCAGAGTACGAAGAGAACGACACCTACAGCGACGAGGAGCCAGAGACGAGTCGACTTGGTATTGCGAGCTTTCTCGAGCTCAGCCTTGATATCAGCCATAATAGAGATATTACAAAATAGAGCAGAAATTTTTATTTCTATAGTGGATTATAGTGTAAATATATTTTTGTCAAAAAAATAAAACGAGAGTTAATCTCGTTTTATTGTATAGGATGGAGCCGCCTCAGAGCTAATATGTACGATTACTTTACTTCTGTGAAGAGTTCTTCTTTGGGGAATCGGACTTTTGGTCCACGAGGTGCCTCTCACTCGGCCCTGTATCCGATCGGGAGGAGTACGAGTGCTCGCTGATCTACTGGGAGACCGAGGATCTCACCGACGGTAGTCGGGTCAAATCACTCCATAGCACACGAGTCGATCTGGAGCTCTGCACAAGCTGCTAGGCCAAATCCATGAGCAATATAGGTCTGTTTGCTTGCCCAAGAGAGATAATCTACTGGAGTCTTGGACTCACCGAATCCAGTGAGCATATCCTCAAATCCCTTCATCTGTGCTCGAGCCTCTGGATTGCCACCACTCATGAGATTGAAGTATTCATCATTGTTCGTGTCGAAGTCAGTACGAGCTACGAATACAATGAGATGTGAAGCAGTTCCGATCTGTGGTTGATTGTATGCGGCCGCTTGGATTTTATCCTTGATCTCTTGGTTGGTCACGACATAGAAGTGGTATGGTTGGAGACCAAAAGAAGATGGAGTCATACGGATTGCCTCGAGTATTTGTTCGAGATCTGTATCTGATACTTTGCGATTTGTATCGAATTTCTTCGTTGCGTACCGCCATGAGAGGTTGGAGAGGAAAGACATAGAATATAGTGTATTAAATAAAGTGAAATGATAGTATCCAGAAAAATAAAAAAAGCAAATATTTTGCTTTAAAAAAGAAATTGATTATATTGTTTCTATACTAATAAAATACTATGGTACGATCTCCTCAATGTAGTTGTCCTCATGCTCAGTGACTCTATGCACTCCTCGGTAAGAAGTGGGTACTCTTCATATTGCAGGCAGTCGATCATGGAGCTACTACTTTCACGGATATTCGCCGTGATACCTGAGAGCCCAATACGAAGATACTCACTGATCGACTCTCGGAACTCGTAACAGAGTGAATCCTACTGAAAAATACTCCCGACTCCCGCTACTCACTCTCGCCACTCGGACATGAACTCTCTCAGAAGATCATAGAACTCGCGGATTGGTGGGGACAGCAACAGCAAAAGACATACGTCTAGATCCAAAATAATCCCGAATATTCGGGATTATTTTTGTAAGAGGACATCTTCGAATTCGGGAAATATAGCTAGAGGAGAAAAGTGTCCATATCATTTTTCAGATCCGAAAAAATGTGTCTGTGCTTCTGGAAGTTCTTTTTCTATTCCTTTCGCTGTTACAAATGGAACCACACTATCATCCTCTGCATGCCAGATGTGTACTTTGCTCCCTAGTGATCGGAGAGTATCATAGTTCTCAGGAGTAGTGAAATCTCACTCAGAAATACAGGCTGCTACAAGGTGCATATAATTGATAGTATGTGAAAAATCTGTATTTTCAGAAAAATACTTCATGAGAAAATTGCCACCGAGTGAGTGTCCGATGAGAGTGAGAGTTCACTGTACTTCGATTTTCCTCATCCATGCTTCGAAAAATAGTTTCCATTCGTTATACTTGGCATCGAGATCACAGGGCATCTCAGGAATATAGACAACTCATCCAGCATTGATCCACTCAGATGCAACTTTATGTTTCCATTTTTTTTGTGGCTCTGGACTCCAGGTTTTATTGCACCATTCGGTATAGTCCTTTTTGAGCCAAGTGAGATATTCGTCATTGGTGACGAATGACATACCTCAATCGATAAATATGAGTGTTTTCATAGTTCTATTTTTTAAAAATCTTGTACCAAATATACACCGCAATTGCAGGAATAGCTATATAAGTGAGTTCCTTGCCATACTGCTTGGTTACGTCCATGACACTCTCGCCAAAATAGTAGCCAAGGACTACGAGGATCCCACACCAGAGCGTCGCTCAGACAAATGTGATAGAGACAAATGGGAGCATCTTCATCCGAAAAATACCAGCAGGAATAGAGATCAGATGGCGCACAACCGGAATGAGTCTTCCCAAAAAAGTATACATATTTGCATTCTTCAGAAAGAGATCTTCAGTTCGCTTGTATTTCTCAGGTGTGATGAGGATATATTTTCCATATTTTGTGAGAAATGGTCTACCGAGCCACTTGCCGAGAATGAAATAATTGAGTAGAGCTCCGACTACAGACCCAACTCCACCGACGAGTGTAGCGACTACTGGATCGATATGTCCACCCATTGCAGATACTCATGCAGGTATCATGACGAGCTCTGATGGAACAGGGAATATCGATGACTCGAGGGTCATCAGGATGAATATCGCAGTGTAGTCGATCGTGGAGAAAAAAGAGAAGAGAGAATCGATGAGAGAGTGCATGGGGGGATTAGTAAGTTAGGGGATTAAAGCTGATTCTGACCTCGTCTCAATAGGCATAAAAACGTTCTGGATGAAATATGATATACTTGCCAGCCTCTATCCGACTCGGTCGTACCCAAAAGTCTGTATTCTTTTTTAGTTTCTTTATGAGTATATTGTTCCTGTAGAGTTCTAGCTCCACTTTGTCTCAACCTGGATACATGAAGACATCAAATGTTCATCGTATGAGTGTATTCGGATTTCAGAGATGGAATCGAATAGTTTCCCTCTTTTGAGCACTGATTTGGCTATTCAGAATAACTGTTCCATTCCATGACTTCCTCACAAAAGAGGTAATACCAGTTCAGCTAATATGACCACTTGTAGAGAATATCCCTCCGCTCCCAGTCGCAAGATATCTCATGATATGCGAACTCGTAGCACTCCCATAGTCTCATGTAGTACCATCACTATACCAGACTCTATCAGGACCCTGATTCGAGCGTGTAGAAAAGAAACTCGTAGGATATTCAAGTATGCCTTTGGAGTCCTGTATTCAAATTAGTAACTTCCAATTACTATTTGCAATATATCATTGTACTTTCGCTACGCCATAGTTCACATATACTTGCATCGGGTATGTACGTGTAGTGAGCATAGCATCACTGTCGTGTGCGCACCTTACTCGTGGCTGAGTGAGCTTATTCCAGTCTATAGCGACAAGGTACTTTTGATACTCATTTTTGAGTCCGTAGATAGTTGCATCATATGCCTCATTTTCTACTATGGATTGCTGTGACTGCAGGCACCCTCAGAATCCTTGTGCATCATACATCACAGATGCACTTATAGAGAGATTATGTACTGGAATATGCTCACCAGAACTCGTGAAAAATTCTGGTACATAGATAGATATATCATTCGCAAATATATGATAAATTGGTGTAAATAATGTGGATATTAGCAGGAGAAGGAGGAAATTATTTTTCATATTTTGTTTCATAGCACGTTAGTAGATAAAAAACTAGCAACCTTTTTTCTTCAACCATCCAATGAGCTCATCGATCCTCACGATCTCCTGCTCTCCACTATCTCGATCTCGGACGGTCACCTGTCCCTGATCGTAGTTCTCAGGCTCGACACATATAGAGAAAGGGATACCGATCTCATCGGCTCGCTGATACCGCTTTCCGATCGTACCCGCTTCATCGTATTCACACATGAACTCAGCAGAGACGAGAGAGTAGAGTTCGTTCGCTGACTCGGAGAATTTCTTCACAAGTGGGAATACTCCTACCTTGATCGGAGCAACTGCAGGAGCAAATCGCATCACCACCTTGCTCGTGCCCTCTTCACCTGGGACCTCATCATATGCGTCACACATCGCCGCGAGTGTCAGACGAGAGAGTCCGATCGATGGCTCGATGACATAGGGGAGATACTTGGTATTGTCATACGGGTCAAAATATGAGAGATCCGCTCCCGAGTGCTTCATATGAGCACCGAGATCATAGTCTGTACGATTCGCGAGGGTAGAGATCTCTCCCCAGCCAAATGGAAATAAGTACTCGAAGTCACCAGCTCTCTTGGAATAGTGTGGGAGTCCCTCAGCTGGGATCTCTACGAATCTGATCTTCTCAGTCTTGAGTCCGAGTACACTCGTGAAAAACCGACCCTCATCCACGAGCCACTTCTCAAATGTCTCTGCATCAGTTCCTGGCTTGCAGAAATACTCGATCTCGATCTGTTCGAACTCACGAGTTCGAAATATGAAGTTCTTTGGTGTGATCTCATTACGAAATGCTTTACCACATTGAGCGACTCCGAATGGGATTTTTTTCCTCGATGAACGTGCTATATTCGGGAAGTTCACGAATATTCCCTGAGCGGTCTCTGGACGGAGATAGACGAGTGCTGTCGCATCCTCAGTGACTCATTGGTGAGTTGAAAGCATAAGATTAAATCTTCTAATTTCTGTCCAATCACATTTTCCACAAGTTGGACATTTAATTTTCTCAAATACTAAAAAGTGAGATAAAAATTTATTTATATCTTTATCTAATTCTATTAACATTCTTGCCCATATACCGTGAGCAGAGTTAAACTCTCCAGTTGCGTGAAATAGTTCTTCCATTACATTTGATTCTCATTGAGAAATTTCATGAATAGACTGAACTTCTTTTAAAGTTGGATCATTATTTTGTATTTTTTCCTTTTGGTCCACTGCTGACAATGTTTCCCAATGATTCACCCAAAGTTTTGCACTTGAATGAATCCAGTTTTTCTTAATATTCATTACCTCCTCTTTATATATTTCTTCAAGAATTTTATCTGCTCGCTCACGGTTATTACAAGATTTACAATCAACAAGTGGATCAGAGAATGATCCGACATGACCAGACGCGACCCAGACATTGGGATTCATCATGATCGATGCATCGAGGAGCACCATATCCTTACGTTTCTGGACGAATTCCTTTATCCAGAGATTTTTGATATTTTCCTTCAGTTGTGCACCGAGTGGACCGTAGTCCCAGGAGTTCGCGAGTCCACCGTAGATCTCGGATCCCTGATAGACGAATCCTTTGGTTTTGGCATAGGTGACGAGCGTAGACATTTCGAGAGACATATGAGAATAGAAGAGAAGAGATAAAAAAAACCCACAAAAAAGTAATACTACTTTCTTGGGGTTCTGGAAAAATCTAGAACGGTTCCACCCAAGTTTCCTCTTTCGCTACAGCTACAAAGGACAACTTCATTGTGTTCCATCTCCTCCCTCGGTGCCAATCGAGCTCATCAGAGATACAAACTGATACGAGTATAGATACAAGTGAAGAAATTGCAAAGAAAAACAGTGAGAATATTTGCAAAAATAAAACAATTGTGACATAGTGATCTGGTAACTTCATTTATCCTTTATTTCATATATATGAAAAACGCTCTCATGCAGGTGGACTCTCCTGATTCAGTGATTCTCGGAGATGGTACAGCCGAAGATATTAGACAAGCTCTCACACAACTTTGAGCTCCAGCAGATATTGTGGCAAAGAGTGTTTCTTTTCTCGTGAAACTCCCTGGTCGAGTAGTGAGCAGGGTAGAAGGTGGATTCCAGATCGGTAATTCTTTTCTTCCAATACCAAAAACTGGAGTCAATAGAGAGCTCGATCTCATCCATAATCGTTTCGCATGAGTACTCGCAGCCAATAAGGAGAGATTCGCCCTTGCAGCATAATAATTATTTTAACTTTTGAGAATATGACAAATAAGATCGAATCTCATCAGATACAAGCGCTAGATCAGCGTTTCCCACAACAAATACCACAACTCCACTACAAGGTAGAACAAGGTGGTACCATATGACATGTGAGCAATGCACTAAAGATCGATCTCAAATGGCTACAAGACATGTTCTGAGATTCTAACAATAAAAACACTATTAGAGATAAATGAGCTCAGGCAGGTGAGATAATTAGTACATATTATTGGGGAGAGCCAAGAGTTGGTAATAAATTTGCCATGATAAAATGGAATTGAGAGTATTTACTGTATAGGCAACGAGGGAATGAAGTGATATTTACGAATATACCTTCTGATAAAATAAAGCCTATTAGAGAATCAAAAGTAGCACTG
>JAYTJD010000203.1:0-16931 GCA_043731405.1 Candidatus Altimarinota bacterium | reverse complement strand
TTGCATGAGGACTCGGGCGTGTGATGGGTGTATCTGGTATCGTGAAGTGAATACTGGGCAAGCTCGCCAAAAGCGAATACTGGAGATACTACTTCCTCGTGGGGCTCATACTCGGTGTCGCACTCTATAGCTACATCGTACCCGGATATCACATCAGCAACACGAACCCCTCATACATCATCGCCATCATCGCAGGGATACTCGTCGGAGTCGGTACCAGCATGGCCAATGGGTGCACGAGCGGACACGCTGTCTGCGGTATCGGTCGACTCTCTCTCCGCTCCATCGTCGCCACTCTCGTCTTCGTCACGAGCGGTATGATCGCAGTATATTTCACTCATTTTTTCGCCTAGTATCTATGACAAAAACTATCAACATCATCTCTCTCATCGCAGGTACTCTCTTCGGATTTGCTCTGACACTCTCGGATATGACCTCACCAGATCGAGTTCGAGGATTTCTCGACATCATCTATGGTTGGGATCCGACGCTCCTTTTTGTGATGATCGGAGCCGTCACGGTATCGGTGATCGGGCATTTTTTCTTCTCCAAAAAAGAAACCCCACACTTCGCAGACCGATGGCACTTCCCATGGGCCAAAAAAGGAATCATCGATTCCAAGCTCATCATCGGATCGGCACTATTCGGTATCGGATGGGGCATCGGTGGGCTCTGTCCAGGTCCTGCGATCGGGAGTATCGCATTCCTCGATCCCTATATTCTCATATTTGTCGCCTCGATGATCGGGAGTATGTACCTCTACCAGATCCTAACCAACAGATAATATGTACACAGAAATATCCTCAAAAGAGCTCGAAACTCTCATCAAAAATAAGGCCGATATCGAGCTCATCGATGTCCGTGAGAAAAACGAATGGGATCAGATCCGCATCCCAGGAGCCAAGCTTATACCACTCTCATCGATCGAGTTCCGTATCTCTGATATCGACTTTTCGAAACCTATCTATGTATTCTGTCGGACGGGTGGCCGCAGTGGACGCGTGTGTGCGTGGCTCGAGTGACAGGGCAAGTCAGCGACCAATGTCGCAGGTAGCATAGCCGCACTCTATCGAGATCAATCAGATATCATCGAGATCACTGATGCGTTCAGACCGAGCTATTTTAACTAGATTTTTATGGATTCTCCTCTCATCTTCCGCCAGCTCTTCGACGAGAAGAGCTCGACATACACCTATATCATCGGTGATGCTACCACCAGACAGGCGGTCATCATCGATCCAGTGCGGGATCAGATCGATCGTGATATCAGGCTGCTCTCGGAGCTCGGACTCACTCTCTCGCACATCCTCGATACACATATCCACGCCGATCACATCACGGGATCAGGACTCCTGAGGGAACGAACTGGAGCTAATATCGCCATGTGAGTATGAGCCCATATCGCAAAACCCGATATACTCCTCGCAGATGGGGAGGTATTCAGGGTCGGAGATATCACGGTGAAAACAATAGCGACGCCATGACATACTGACGGATGTATGAGCTACCTCATCTGAGATATGCTATTCACGGGTGATGCACTCCTGATCCGCAAGACGGGACGGACAGACTTCCAGTGAGGATCTGCGGAGCGACTCTATGATACAATACACAACAAAATCTATACCCTACCGAATAATACAAAAATCTACCCAGGACATGACTATACGGGACAGACGATGAGTACGGTCGGAGAGGAGAAAAAATATAACACTCGAATCAAGGATATCACTACAGTAACAGAATTCATAGAGACGATGCAAACCGTCAGGCTCGACTATCCGAAATATATCGATATCGCACTCCCTGCCAATATGCACCTCAGCCTCGATCAGATCCAAAAATAACCCAAAAACAATGAAAACATTCACCATCTATAGTAAAGACAATTGCCCATACTGCGTCCTCGCAAAAAATCTCCTCACATCACTCGGTGCCGAGTACGAGGAGATCGATATCACGGCGACACCTGGACTCATCATGGATCTCGTGAAGAGATCTGGGATGCGAACTGTTCCACAGATATATGTAGATGAGACTTGTCTCGGAGGATATACAGATATCGCAGCACTACACGAGAAAGGGAAACTGATTGGAAAAATCGGACTATAAAAAAATACCCCGAAATGGGGCATTTTTCATTAGATATTTTTACTTATCATCTGTATCTTCATCATTGGAGATACTATCTCCATCGATATCCATATCTTCATCATTGGAGATACCATCTCCGTCGATATCAGTAGGTGTTCAATAACCGTCAGCATCAGTATCTTTTTTATCGGTGAATCCATCCCCATCATCATCATTATCTAGGCTATTAGCAGATCCATCTCCGTCGATATCTTTATCATAAATATTTACAATACCATCTCCATCTTCATCAGAGTCCTTAGTATTAAGGATTTTATCTCCATCAAAGTCATATCGTGTTCAGATTCAATTTTTTATGGGATCTTGAAGATTGGGAATACCATCTCCGTCGATATCCTTATCTCTATAATTAGGAATACCATCTCCGTCGATATCCCTATCATAGAAATTAATGATGCCATCTCCGTCGATATCTCTTGATTGTAGTGATAATGCATAAGAAGTTTGCATGGAGATAGTGAACAGTAGAGTAGCAAGAATGATAAAAAATTTCATAATATGAAAAAGTAATAAATTATATGTAATATACATACAAAGAACGCCTAAAAAAGCAATATATATCTGCAATATTCAAACGACAAAACAGAAAAAGAGTGGTTTTATATATTAGAACTCCTCCTTGTATATCCTCGTGTATCCTTTTGCTGTCAGCTTACCTACTGCCTCCATGACCATACGAGGATTGCCACAAAAATACCACTCTGTCTCAGGAGTCGCTGGAATCAGATCGATATCGACTCGCCCGAATATACATCCAGGAATCTCCTCACGAGTTGTATGGATATGGAGATCGAGTCACTCTATTAACCGGAGCTCATCTATATAGAAGAGATCGGTAGCACTAGCAGTACAGAAATAGAGAGTTCCTCTCTTATCTAATGGGAGTGAGCAGATCATATTGTAGATCGGAGCAAGCCCTGTCCCTGTCGCGATGAATACTTTTGGATTGTTGGTATCCTGGAGTCGGAATGTCCCGAATACTCACTTGATGCGAACATCCGCTCCAGAGACTATATTGCGTAATATATACGATCCTCGCCCAGTATCCGTTAACTTGATAAGGAACGTAAATCGTCTCCCCTCTTGTCTCACGATCGAATATTGCCTCGTGAACTCTCACTCTTCATCACCCCAGACGAACGAGACGAACTGTCATACCTGACTCTGGAGGTCATCGTTTGTCTCGATGATGAGTTCTATGGTCGTAGGATTGAGAAATGTTTTGTGTGTTACAGAAGCTGTGTAGAGAGGAACTTGATTCATTCACGCTTCATATGGTACGAAGTCAGCCTTGGTCACACCACATACAGGACATCTCCAATTATCTGGAATATCTGAAAACTCTACACCGGGTAATATACCACTATCCTCATCTCAGTAGACGGGATCATATATATATCCACATGGGACACAGAACCACTGTTGCCCTATGTGGTACTTTATTTCATGGACTTTGAATAGTCGTATTCCCTTCCATTCGAGTATTTTTCCAAGAAAATATCCTATAAGGATAGAGAATTGTATGAGAATATCAGTATTTGTATACCATACAGTTTGAGGGTTTTTGTACCAAGAGATCAAGACAATATGTAATATCACAAATATTACTATCCCATATGCGAGTCTATGCAAACGCTTCCAATTCTTTCAAAGTTTTCGTATTGCCCACCTATTTGAAGTAAGAAGAAGAGGCATTGTCATCATAAGAGCAATAAATCATACTCAGAAGTACATTACTTGACCATCTTGCCACCAGAATGATGCATCACCTATGAAAGATGGATATTGAATTATATATCCTCATCCATGCACAAATGCAAGTGATCCCATTAGTATACCGAGTTCTTTACGAAGAGGCATTATGGTAGTAGCTATTTGTAGTCAAAATACCCGAGAAAGTATCGGAAGAAATAAAATAATGAATAACACATTTCTCGCTTGTTCTCCTGTTGCTTTGACATAATCAGGGAAAACTATAAGAAAAAGTGAACAAAATGATAGAAATATGAGAAAATAACCGATATATTTCCGGTTATTTTTTATGAGATTTTCTATAGGTAGTAGGTACTTATTGATTAGGTGGATCATGCTGAGCGATTATAGTGATGATGAGTATAGGAATATTAGCTTAATTTGAATTAAAGTTATTCTAGATACTTTTTTTTGTTTGCTATATGCTCATCAATGCTACGTCCATAGTGTATCTGACCATCGCTCCCATGGAGATAATAGTAGTAAGGAGAGACTTGGGGCTTGAGTGCTGCATTCCAAGCAGATAATGGAACATTGGCTATAGGTGTTGGTGGATACCCTTGTTTATTTCTGGTATTGTATGGATTTTTGTCCTGAATAATTGTACCAATAAAACTCGGAGTACACTGCTTCTGAGTCTTCGCATAGCCATAACAGACCGTCGCATCAGCTCACATCGCGATACCCTCGGCAACCCTCTTTGCGAGTATACCTGCCACAATCGGCTGATTGGTCTCGCTGCGTTCTTCACGCTCGACGATCGATGCGAGGATGAGGGTTTGGTATGCATTCTTACTATCGAGAGCTTTGTATTGGGTTCCGAGTTTTTTGTCGAATTCTCGGAGCATCACTCGGATCGCATCATCCATCGTCGCATCCTGTCGAAGACGGTAGGTATCAGGATAGAGGAATCCATCGAGACTCTGGACTTTAGAGAGCCATGAGAATTCTTTTTGGTATACTGAGAAGTTAAGACGAGATGTCTCGAGAAAATCCCCCACAGAGCCAATCCCCTTGGTAGCAAGATATGTATCAATATCATAGGAGCTCCATCATGGGAGGATAGTGATCGTCTGATCGATATAGAGTGGCGACTTCATAGTTTTCGAGAGAAAATCAGCAATCGTCGTCGGCTTCGTCGTCTCATATGTACCAGCATTGATAGAGACAGTAGGGGCAAAAAATCGAACCCAAAGTCGGTATCTCCATGAAGCAATACCAAACCCGAGTTTGTCACTGAGTATGGATGCAGTATATCATTTTTCTATACTATATTTGCCTGCTGGGATAGCCACTGACCCAACACTCCATACGAGATATGAGAGTACTATGAAAATCCCGACAATTGCCAATACAAAAAACCGGAGCGAGCGAGACTCCTTATTGCGTCTGGTGGTACGGGGTGAGATAGGTTGTTGTGAGAATGGAGGCATAAGAAACAAGGATATTTAAGAGTAAGTATTTCCAAAGTTGCCAGGATGACATGAGCCGTTGCGTCTGTCATTCCGTGGTATCATAATGCACGGAATCTAGATTCTGCTCGGAAACGGATCCTGTGCTTCAGGAACCACAGGATGACGAAACATGAAAAAATGCTCTCTATTATCTACCTGTTCCAGTGAGATTTTGGATCTTATTCTTCGCATCAACGACTCCACTATACGCACTCTGGACTGCAGTTGCAGCATCTTGTACTTGATTGACCTTGTTTGTGATAGTTACATTGAGATCTTGTACCGTTTTTTGCGTATCCTCGATGTATGGTGTTGCAGTATTTTTTATCTTACCGAGCAGTGACTCCGCAGAGTCTGATCCCGATGCGAATTGTAGAGATGCATCTTTTATATTGCGGATCTTTGCATTGATGTCCTTGTCTCAATACTGGTCAGCGATACTCGGGAGTGCGAATACGAGGAGCAGATATGAGAATCCAATAACAGCGATGAGTCCAATGAGTCTAGAGAACATAAAATAGGAGGTAGGAGGTAGGAGGAGCGTGTGAAAATAGATATAGAAGTCAAAAGAATTTTTGTGGCTTCAAACCTATCTTCTATCTCCTTTGTTTCGTCTATTATCTACTATCCCATCAGATCTTCCATGGTTTTAGCATTTTGGATATCCTGATCGATCTGAGCAATATCAGCGGCATTGATACCTTTCGGATTAGGATTTTTTTGGTTTTTCATGGTTGATCAGATGCTACCTCCATTTTTGATGAACTCTGAGAAAAACTGTTGTCCTCACTCACTCGTGAGAAGCTCTGATGCCATCGTATTGACCTCAGCAGCAAGGTGTGAGTGTGTCCCACAGAGCACACAGACGAGATGGAGATCCAGCCCGCGAGAGCTCATACCAGTGACGGTGATCTGTTCTGCGGCAGTCCGGCTACCACAGTCAGGACATATATAGTTCGCGATGACGGATTCGATGATGTTGCGGAGGAATATGTACGGCATAGGGAGTAAATTTAGAAGGTAAATTTAGGCGAGGTTTTTTTGTATTCTACGAATTGATTCTTCACGACCGAGGATATACGCGAGTTCGAATGACCCAGGTGAAAACTCTTCACCTGAGAGGGCAACTCGGAGTGGCCAGAGAATCTGTCCATTTTTCTTGCCAGCGGTGGCGATCGCCTCGAGGATGCTTGATTTGAGTGAGTCGAGAGAACTGTAGTCAGCCGATTCGAGGAGCGGTAGGGCAAATTCGAGTGCCGAGAGTCCATCGGCCTCGGTCTCTATTTTCATCTTTGTATTGGCGAGGAGGTCTCGTCTGATTCCTGAGTCTCCGTAGAGATAGTTCGTGAGTGGGATGAACTCTTCGAACCTCTTCATCCGAGTCTGGAGCTCCGCGATAATCCGAGTATTGTAAGTATAGTCTTTTTGACTGAACACATCTCGATAGAACTCTGGTGTATATTGCTCGAGATAGCTCGCGAGCCTCGTGTGGAGCTCTCAGATCTCCATACGCTTGATGTATTCGCCATTCATCCAGTCGAGCTTGATCGGATCGAGGACGGCTCCTGACTTGTGGATATCCTTGATTTCGAAGAGTAATATCATCTCATCCATGGTCATGATCTCATTTTCATGACCTGGATGCCAACCGAGGAGTGCGAGGAAATTGAGGAGTGCCTCGACGAGATATCACTTGGCGATATAGTCAGAAACAAAAGCATCACCCGTTCGTTTCGAGAGTTTTTTGCTATCATTGCCTAGTACAAGTGGGAGATGTGCGTACTCTGGGAGATCGATACCGAGAGCTCTCGCTGTGAGTATCTGAGTAGGCATAGAGCTGATCCACTCTTCTCCTCGCATCACATGGGATATAGCCATGAGATGATCATCGATGACGACTGCTCCATGATATGTAGGATAGACTCCATCAGATTTGAGGAGGATAGTATCATCTGTCTGATTGGTATCGAACTCGATGCGACCACGGATCATATCGTTGAATATGAGGGTTTCATTGCGAGGCACCTTGAGTCGGATAGTATACTTGTCCCCATCCGCAATCCGAGAGTGAGCCTCTTCGACCGGGAGATGTCGGCAGTGTCCATCATATCCAGGGGCGAGATGGAGCTCGACTTGTTCCGCATGAAGGAGCTCGAGTCGCTCAGGAGTACAGAAGCAATAGTACGCAGTTCCCTCTTCACAGAGACGCCTGAGTCGTGGTGCATATTCACTCAGTCTCTCACTCTGTGTATATGGCCCATATCCACCATCATGATGTGGGCCCTCATCCGGCCTGATACCGACGAGCGTGAGTGTGGCTATGATCTTGTCCACTGCATCCTCGACGAGACGGCTCCGATCTGTATCCTCGATTCTCACGATGAACTGACCTCCATTGTGTCTTGCCCACAGGTACGCATACAGAGCGGTACGCAAGTTACCGATATGGAGATACCCAGTTGGGGATGGAGCGAGACGAGTTCGGACAGTCATATACGAGTGGCAAATGAGGATTAAAATAGGAAATTCTATACATAGAATATATCGAAAAATGGTGAAAAAGCAAGAATAAGGCAAGTGAGCATCACAATAAAATCACCTAAAATACCTTGTATGATTCAAAAAAGTGCCTATACTCTTTGCAGACTTTTATATTTTATATTTTACTCACTTTTGCGTCTCTCCTACCAGATCCCACTCATCACTGGTCTCGCTATCATCGCAACTATTGTTGTCAATATTTTGGCGTTTCAATACTTCATGGGGACGCTGTTCGTCGCCTATACTGATGAGGTAGCGTCCAATGAACAAAAATGAAGCCTCTCACCAGAAAAGCTCAGGGCTGTACTCGATGTGAGCACTCTATCCGTCGAGAAACAAGATGAGTACAAGGCGGTAGTGAATGAGCTCTCAACTATCTCTACATCACTCAGCAATATCACTGATAATCCAGAGCTCTATATCCAATCAGGGTCTGGTGAACAAAATGGAACAGAATGATGATACGCACTCAGAATACCTGAGAAAAAATCTCAAGTGAATCCTTTCGCCAATATCATGGCTATTATCGCCAATCCTACAGGATGGGATAGTGATACTCCGGAGTGGAAGCTCATCATTGGGCTCCTCACTCGACTCCTCGCTACCAATATGGTATTTCTCATTATCGTCACGAGTCTCTACTATCTCTGGATTCGTCGGATTTTTGCACCAGTGAATCTGATCATCGATCGGCTCAAGTTGTATATCGATAGTTCCCGGTTCCAGACAATCCGTTACCAGCGAGATGATGAGTTTGCTCCACTCGTCACGACGATCAATAGTCTCTACAAATCGCTCAGGGTGCAAGAGAATATTCGGTCCAATTTTCTCTCAGATATATCACATGAGATCCGTACTCCGATCACTGCCGTGAGATGCTATCTCGAGGCAATCGAAGATGGGATGATGCAGATAGATGATAAAACCATACCACTCCTCCAGACTGAGCTCAAGAGACTCACGAGCATCACTGAACAGATCATGGAATATGAGAATCTCACACATCATGTGAGTGATGATATACGAGTGGAGCGGTTCGATATACGTAGTCAGATCGATGAACTCATATATGAGTACAGTCCTCAACTAGAGCGAGTATGACAACAGATCAGGGTGCATGGAACGAATGGTATATCCATCCGTATGGACCTGAATATGTTCGTACAAATCCTGCATAATATATTCTCCAACTCGATCAAATACGCAGGTACAAATACCATACTCGATATCAGATATTCTCGTGAAAAGGATACAATCCGAATCGAGTTCTCAGACAATGGCGTCGGTATCCCAACTGACGAAATATCACTAGTAAGAGAAAAGTTCTATCGTATAGATAAGTCTCGAACCCGTGATACCAATATGAGCATGGGAATAGGTCTTTCGATCATCGATCATATCGTCCGCATCCATGATGGATCTCTGGAGATATCGAACAATATACCTCATGGACTCTCTATGGTGATGAGAATACCGAGGTAGAATACAGCGACCTATCCCTGTCATACTATGGTTTCTGGAGCATAAGATCAATATTAGAATAGGATCTAGATTCCGTACACTATGATACCACGGAATGACTAATAAACTCTTAGGAGATTTCGGAAATATCTAAAATACAAT
Organism: Candidatus Altimarinota bacterium; assembly: GCA_043731405.1. GTDB lineage: Bacteria > Patescibacteriota > Gracilibacteria > BD1-5 > UBA2023 > JABFSX01. The sequence continues at coordinate 7,407 of JAYTJD010000203.1, read as the reverse complement.
CACAAACTCCCCTTTCACCTTCCCTTCTCACTTGAAGTATTCGATGACTTCGTGGATTGTTCCTCGTTTGAACTCTTCGAACTTCTTCGTGATCTCGCGACCGATAACAATCGGAGTATCAGTACCAAAATAGGTCTCGAACTCCGCAAGTGTCCGTTCGATACGGTGTACTGACTCATAGAGTACCACTGTATACTCTTTGTTTTGTAGTGATTTGAGCATTGTCTGTCTCCCCTTCTTCACTGGGAGGAATCCGAGATAGAGATACTGGTGACAGTCGAATCCACTCGATACGATAGCTGAGAGTACCGCAGAGGCCCCTGGAATCGGAGTCACTGTGACACCTGCTTCGATCGCCTTTTTTATCAAAATGAAACCAGGATCAGAAATTCCAGGAGTTCCAGCATCAGAGACGAGTGCAATATGCTTGCCGCCTTGGAGGAGCTCGATGATCTTCTCGACTTTGGAGAATCCACTATGCGAATGGAACGACATGAGACGTCCACCATTCTCGATATCATAGTGTTGCAGGAGCTGCCCAGTCATACGAGTATCCTCGCAGGCGATATAGTCTGCTTCTTTGAGGATACGGAGTGCCCTGAGAGTGATATCTTCGAGATTACCGATGGGGGTGGAGACGATGGAGAGCAAGAAGATAAAAGATAAAGGATAAAAGATTGCAGTGAGTATTGATCATAAAAAACTTAATTCTATTTAAGAATTAAGTTTTGATTATATCCCGAGCTTGTCCCGTATTACATTGAGTTCGTAGACGACTTGTTGGTTTTTCTTCATGACTTCTTCGAGCTTCTTCACTGAGTACATCACAGCCGTGTGATTGCGACCTGAGAATATATTCCCGATGCGTTCGTACGTATAGTGGAGCTTGTTCTTGAGGAGATACATGGCAACCTGTCGTGGGATCATATTTTCTTTTTTGCGATCTTCTGATAGGAGAGCTCGTATCTCGATACCAAAGTGTCCTGAGACGGCCTGGATAAGATCCTCATAGCTACAGTGAGTCGATCTGATACTCTTCGACGTGGTCATCGATGGAGTGAGTGATCGGATAGAGAGCTTCGAGAGACGCAGCCCTATATTCTCGATCGTCGGAGGCGTACCTCGGAGATCATACTCGGCGATGATCTGATTGAGTATTCACTCGATCTCACGGACATTGGTGGTGACATTCTCAGCGATGAACTCGGCTACATTTTGCGGAAGGAGGAATTCTCTGGCTCTAGCCTTTTCTCATATGATCGCAAGACGCGTCTCGTAGTCAGGTTCGCTGACATCGACCGTGATCCCCCACTCGAACCGGCTCTGCAGTCTCGCCTCGAGCTCAGTGAGCTCACGAGGTGGACGATCTCCTGAGAGGATGATCTGTTTCCCTCCTTCGTAGAGGATATTGAATATATTATAGAGTTCTTCTTGGGTTTGTTTCTTGCCTGCGAGGAACTGTACATCGTCGAGGACGAGTACATCGATCTGACGATATCTCTCGCGGAGCTTGTCTACTGAGCGACTCTTGATACTCGCGACATAGTCAGTGAGGAACTTGTCAGCAGTTGTATAGACGACTCGGAGATCTTTTTGCTTGCTACGGATCGTGTTGGCGATACCCTGGAGGAGATGAGTCTTGCCGAGACCGACATTGCCATAGATATAGAGTGGGTTGTATGCGGATCCTGGGCGACGTGCGACGGCATCACAGGCTGCATGAGCAAGCTGTGTATTGGGTCCGACGATGAAGTTGTCGAGCTGATACCGCTCTGATACGAGACGACTATTGACACCCTCGACGATCTCGACTCCATGGACGGATTCATTTTTGGTTTTTTTCTCAGAGAGTCGTTGCATATCACGACAGTCGATCACCTCATCGAGAGCACGCATCTCGATGCTATCATCGACGATGAAGTCTACCACTTCGATCGTAGGCACTATACTCATGATAGCAGACTTGACCTCGGTGTAGAATTTTTTCGAGAGATTGTCCTGATGAAACGATGAGAGTACTCCGATCGTCACGCTCGTCTCTGAACTCGCCATCAGAGAAAATCTCTTGAAGTATGTGAGAAAATCCTGTTTTCGGATTTCTCTCGACATGATCTCGACGGACTGTGTAAGATGAGCGAAGCTAAAAATCATGTACCCTTTTTATTCAGAAAAGTAACAAAGTCAAAAGAAAAAACCGCCTTGACAGACCCTAGTGTATACAATCCTAGATCAGGAATATGAGGTAGTGTTCTGCAGATACGGCTCACACAAATTCAGATATATATATTGAAATAAAAAGTTAATTTGTAGATGGACAAAAATAGTTTTGCACAAGAAAGAAACAAATAAATATCTCACCATATATGATGAGATATTTATTGTAAAATCGAAAAAATTATTTGATTTCTTTGAGACGAGCTGCCTTACCAGTGAGTTCACGGATAAACTTGATATTCTTGCGGCGGACTTTGAACTTGCGGAGGATATCGATCTTGGCGATAGTAGGAGCATTGACTGGGATGAGTCGCTCAATACCAACACCATCGACATCCGACCTGATCGTGAGAACACGATCGAATGCAGTAGATCCTCTCATAGAGATGATGAGTCCACGGAATTTTTGTGTACGCTCTTTTTCACCCTCGCGGATGATCTGGTGTACCTCTACCTCCATACCTGTTTCATATACGATCACAGTATCTGTAGGGTTAGCTACAGTGCTCTGTTGGATAGCTTTGACGAGTGCGACATCAGACATAATATTGAGGGCTTAGGATTTAGAACTTTAGAACTGAGAGTTGAGATCACAGGACGAATGGGTGGATTATATAGAAAATATATATTTTGCAAGTTTTTTGGGTATTATTTGCAAAAAAAGGTTTTTCCTCTATTATGTGTGAAGATTTTTTTGCAGTTATATCCGCAGTTCTCGTACTCTACGCTTTAAGACTTCATTTTGGTTCCATATTCCGCCGCAAATCAAAATTGTACTTCGTTTCATTTTATTTCCTCACTCCATTTGGACCATGGAATTCTTTTTTCTCACACAAAATAATACCGTAGAAATCATCATACTCATAGTACTCCTCGTCACCCTCATCGCCATATGGGGTCACGATCTCTATAGCTGGATCGGGCGTATCAGGAGAGTATTCTCCACAGGGTCAAAACGAGTATCCGACATCCCACATACCATACAAAAATCAGAATCGAACACTGTAGAATCGAAAGATATAGTCTCTGAAAATGAAAATACCACAAACATAGATACGTCCCCTATGTCCTCCATGGAGAGCACAGAAACTATGATAGAAAAACCAAAAACAAATACCTCCAATATTGAGAAACTCGCTTGACTCGTATCGAGCGTCCGTACACTCATCGCCCGTGGGATGACCGCAGAGGCTCGGACACTGATCGTCGAGGGACTCTCACTCGACAAGTATCATCGCGAACTCAATCTATTCCTCGGACAGATCTACGAATGAGATGGACACTATGAGAAATCTGAGTATATATACAAGGATCTGGCCGAGCTCCATCCTGATGACATCGAGATCCTAGAGAAGCTCGCGAATGTCCTCATCGTCGAGAAAAAATACCAGATCGCAAGCGAGATCTACAAAAAAATCCTCGCATCAACTGGCAATACCGAGACAACTCTCTATATGCTCACCCATATCTCCAATACCCTCAAGAATAGTGAGACTACACTCAAGTATGCGAAGCAATATATCCTGCAGTGGCCCAAAAATCCGGAAATCATATCTCTCCTAGCTACCACCCAAGTAGCTCTCTGACTCAGACGAGACGCCATCGAGACGTACAAGACTCTAAAAAACCTCACCCCATATTCCAGTGAGATCACAGAAACTCTCCATAAGCTCCTTCTGGAAGAAGAGCTCGCGAGTAATTTTGAAGTGAAAGAATAGTAGGTAGTGATAGTATTAGTTTTTATATTTTATTTTTTATCTAACTGTGTCCACTCTCACTACTCCACCACATAGTATCGATGCCGAGCGATGAGTCCTCGGATCCCTCCTCATCGACAAGGATGGTATCATCCATGTTGCCAATCTCCTCGCACGAGATGACTTCTACGATCCTGCTCACTCGATCGTCTATGATGCAATCCTGGATCTCTACGCACGCAACCGTCCGATCGACTCGATCACGGTACGAGAGGTCATCGATGATCTGAAAAAACTCGAATCCATCGGGGGTAATGTGTTCCTTGCGGAACTCATGGAATCAGTATTCACGAGTGCCAATATATTCCAGTATGCTCAGATCGTGAAGAACAAGTCGATACTCCGCAAGCTGATCCGAGCTGGTAACGAGATCATCATGAATGGGTACGATGAGGCGACAGAGACCACAGAGCTCCTGGAGAAGGCTGAGAAGTCACTATTTGGTGTGACTCAGACGTTCATCCAGAACAAGCTCGTCCCCATCCGTGATATCCTGAATGCGAGATATGAAGAGTTTGCTGCGATCCATGCTGATCCTGAGCTCGTCGATCGGCATACGATCTCGACTGGGTATCCGAGTTTTGATGCAAAATTGGGCGGATTCAAGCGTGGAGATCTCATCATCCTCGCAGCTCGTCCGAGTATGGGAAAGACTGCTATGGCCCTCAACTTTGCCCAGAATGTAGCCAAAAAATGACGCAATGTCGCTATGTTCTCACTCGAGATGTCAAAAGAACAGATCACTGATCGTCTGATCGCAGCCGCGATGGCGGTCGACAGCTGGAAACTCCAGAAGTGAAAACTCTCCGAAGACGAATTCTCAAAGATGGGAGACGCACTCGAGTCACTCTCCAGGTCCAAGATCTATCTCGATGACTCACCAGCTGGTGAGTGACTCCTCTCGATCAAGTCAAAAGCCCGAAGACTCAAAATGGAATCAGGACTCGACCTCATCATCATCGACTACCTCCAGCTCATGTCATCAGGCAACTCGATGAACCGTGTACAAGAGGTCTCGGATATATCTCGAGGACTCAAGTCTCTGGCTCGTGAGCTCGATGTCCCTATCGTCGCACTCTCTCAGCTCTCTCGTGCCGTGGAGGCCCGTCCTGACAAGAGACCAGTGATGTCAGATCTCCGTGAGTCAGGATCGATCGAGCAAGATGCTGATATCATCGCCATGATATATCGTGACGACTACTACAATGAGTTCTCCGAGACTCCGGGCGTGACCAACGTGATGATCCGCAAAAACCGAAATGGGCCAACTGGACAAGTTGATCTCAAGTTCGAGAAGTCTCAACAAAAATTCTACGAACTAGAAAGAGCCAAAAATGGAGAACGAGAATATGTAGAGGAATATTAGAAAAAATCCCATTCCGAATTATCGGAATGGGATTTTTGTGAATGAAATATATACTAGAATCCTGGAGGCGGAGTCGCAGCGAGACGAGGATCGAGTTCGATGATGAGTGAGTAGCTATCGAGTGAACTATTTCCATATGATCGAGTTGTTGGGGCTGTACTGGATCGAGTAGGAGGAGTCTGTCGGAAATAGTTGAGATCATATTGGATTGACCGCTCTGGAGTACATGTAGCAGTAGTCTCACCGTATACACACGTAGGACTCGGGGTGGTAAACGATCCTCCGATCGTATTGCGAGAGATGAGTGATCCACGGATATAGAGCTGATTATCTCCGAGAGTAGCTACTTCAGCTGTCGTATCATTGTAGAGAGCAGATTTGCTATTCCCACTATAGAGAGACCCCTCTGTGAATATCGAACTTTCGATTTTTTTGACAGTATTGGTCACGATGATATTACCACCTACTCAGGCTTCATTTTTGAGAACTATTATACCCTTAGCTTTGGTATAAGTATTGATAATATCTGCATCGATGATCAGGTCTCCACCTATTAGGATGAGAGAGTCAGTATTTGATGTTGGGAATTCCCCTACCATAGAACCAGTATACACTAGTGTTGAGACTGTGGATGAGGTATTGACGTATATGAGCTTATTACTGAGTGCTTGTGGAGTTGTATCAGTGAATGCATTAGCATATTGCGTTGGGATATTTCTCGTGAGGAGAGATACATTTTTGCGAACTCCCTGGAGTGTATCGTTCATGAGAGATGCGTTGAAGCGAGAACCAAGGGCTGTGAGTGTATTGAATGCACTATTACCACCGATATTACCAATGATCTTGACTCGTCACTCGAATCCAGCTGAGACTGTAGTATTCGTGATAGAGTCTGGTGGCGCTACTGGCAGGCCAGTGACAGGATCGATGATGACTGGTCCTGCAATACCAAATGGAACTCTCCCAACTCAATAGTTCATCCCATATCCGATGAGTGAATGAGTCACTGGGTTGTACTGGACATCATTGAGTGTGATCTCACCACAATAGGTGCCACTAGCAGTCCCTGTTACTCACCAGAGATCGGTAGGTCGTCCACTCGGTGGTGGTGTGATACGAGCTCCAGGCATGAATGATACGACTCAGACCGTCTCGAGACAAAATTTACCAGTCAGATTCTCATTGTTGAGTCCAGCTATATCTGTTGTAGGAATATTACACGGGGAAGCTGTATCAAATGATACTGTACCAGCATTTCCAATACTGGTTATGGAGAATTGACCGAGAGAGTGTGGTGTTCCTGCCGTTCCAGAGAACTGGAAGAATGCAGCAGATACAACACCGATCGTAGAGACGACGGCGAGTGAGATGATGAGAGGACGAGAGAGCGTGAGTGATGAGAACATAAAAGAAATATTAGGAATACTGAGATAGTGTAGCAGATGTGACAAAAGAATGCAAATATTGGAAGAGGGGGTATATTTGCACTATATTGTACCTATCTAGGTGGTACCATGGGAAGTGAAGGAGGCAAGATGTCTCTATTATTATTGGTGGCTCATGTCTCTACTGATGGTGGTGTCATGATAGGATAATATGAACTCACTCCAGATATCTTGGGATCAAAGCTTCCTGGCTCAGGGATACTATCCGATCCACTACCCACATAGACCTGAGTTATTTCCTGCGTTCATGAAAGTCTTATTGTATCTGAAGTATTGACGATATCTCTAGGACTAGGTGAACATGCTGAGAGTATGAGTATTGTTGCTAGGAGGAATATTATATTTTGTTTCATAAAATGGTGGGTTAAAAAACTAACGAGCAATACAACTAATTATTCCATATGCTGGTATATTGGGTTGAAAAGTCTCATATGAACAAGCATATCCTTCGGTACACATCATCACTACTGGTGATCCTACACACCCTCATGCGAGATTTTTGACGTAATCAGCATATCATAGTTTCTTGAGTCAAGGTACGAGGTAGCTAGTAATCAGAGTGGTTCACCACTCAGATCAACTAGTCTTGATAGAAGCTCTCATCTGATCTATATCAGTATACGAG
>JAYTJD010000202.1:0-6597 GCA_043731405.1 Candidatus Altimarinota bacterium | reverse complement strand
CCAGAGTTCGAGAAATTGACGAAATTATTATTTGCTCAGGTGAGCGTATTCTGAGGGCCGTCTATGACCGTTGCATAGACTCATACGAGTGGCTGCAGTTGAGATATCAACAAAACAAACAATACACAAAACGAGAGAATTTTCTTCCCTGATTTTTGTGAGAGACCATTTTTTTCCATATTTTTCATAGGAGGAATTTTATAGTATAAAGTTTTTATACGAACGGGGCTTTAGTTTTTTATCAGGTTGACTATCATAGTTATACTGGGCGATGTATCCGTTGATTGCTTTTCTTATTTATTCTATGGTGGAGTGTGTACGGATTGATATATCTGATTTTTTATCAGATCTGGTCATTGCACTGAGAGAGCGTGAGGTTCTTTGATCTCAATCACAAAAATAAACAACAAAGCAATGAATCATATAATAAGGTTTTTTTGTAGTATATGTTGCATAGAATTGATGTTTAAAAAAGGGAAGTCTTTCGAGTCGTTTGTATCATCATTAATCTCTATTGATGCGATAGTCAATGATATTCATTATAGAATAACTTTGTATAGCGAGTTTGTGACATAAAGAGCGTATAAGCTACAATCACTAGAACTATTTGCTATTAGCACATAATTATCAGAGAAAAGCTAATGACAGATGCACGAGTCTCGAAAGACTGATCGTAGTATAGAAAGTATTTTGCAAGATGAAAAGACAAAAAAGAGACAAAAATAACAATCCTCTCTGAGAGCCAAAAAATAAAGTTGCTATGTTGAGTAACCTCCATATAATTGGAGCATTTATACATTAATTAATCTTAAAGAATGGTAAATGATATTTGAAATATGGACTCGAGCAAAAAAAACTGAGATATCAAAATGAACTCAATAGAGTTACAGAAAATATTTCAAACTACCTATAAAACATTTTTTAATACGCATGATGCTGTACTAAGCGGGAATGCTGTATTGACATGGTGAGCTGATATATCTCATGGAGTGAGTGCACTAAGAATCAAGCAAAAACTACCAGTAAAAACATATTGTGGAATAAATTTCAATACTTCAGGCAAGATAACTTTTTGAAAGACTTTTACATATTCCATTATAGAGCATATTTTTGAAGAGGATGAGTTAAGTTCTTTTTTTCAACACGATACCAATCAGATAACTCAATTCCTCCAGAATTTTCTTACTAAAAATGGGTATATTGGCTGACTTGAAATAGATATTCTTTTTGAGACACCACCATGACATGGATTTTCATTTTCTGGAGTTATATCTGTATTACTCACATTCTTGAGTCATATACTCGTGAAGAAACTCGATATGAATACTTTATTAGATCGAGAGTTCCCCATGGGGGATACTTTATTTGATCAACTCTATATATTCAGCCTGAGACTATCGAATTGTATATCGGGAGGCAAGAGTGTGGGATGAGCGAGCAACTGTGTTGTCATGATGCCAGGCATCTCTCTGCCAATTGCTCACTTTTCAGAAAAATGTATTCATACAAATTCCCATGAGAATATCCTAGACGAGGAGAATGATGATATCCATAGATGCATCAATACAATTTCATACAAGGATTCACTCTTGAGTTTTTTATGAAAAAATACTCTTGAAACGACAGAGCTCCCGATAGATTATGGGGTTATATTCACTGGAATGGAATACCGATTTGCTGACATCGAAGCTACGAGAGAGGAGAGGAAATATGAAGAAGAAAAACTGAGATCATTCCTCACTGGTATTGCAAAGAGCCTCCCAATACCAAAGCCAGAACAAGAGGTGCTCTCAGGAATTATGAATTTTGAAAAGGATGAAATAATATACAAGCATATAGATCACATGAATTTGAAGGTTCTTGAATGATTCAATTTTCTTTTTAGAGCTATACAACCAGATGCTGCCATGGATAGCTTTATCGATGCCATACGCAAGATATGACTTTCCAGCTTTTCATACCAAAATGAGAATAAGCTATTTTTTGCTCTCCAGCATCTCTTTCATCAATATCAACAGTTTGATGATGAGCATATAGGGATACTTCCTTTCAATACAGGGAGAATTGGAGGAAGTCTATTTTTTGTGATGAAAAAATGAAAAAGTCGAAACACGATACAGAAAGTAATTGATCAACTCAAGAGAGATGGACATATCGTATCACTCGATCATGCATCTTGGAGAGATGGATACTCATCTGACTGAGTTCGCGTAGAACAATATATCTCACACAAGATATTCTCTGAATATACGAGAGAGGGCGATGTGCTCTATACTGACTCATACGGACGGTCATACTCTGGAGACTACGATACAATGATAAAAGATGAAGTAGATGGGATACTCCTCGATACTATCTGAGGACGGATATATATCCAAGGGACCAAGCTAACCTCGAAAGAGATCCACTCACAAAACACTACAATAGATATGCTAAGAATACTCCTTGAGAATATGAGCAAAGAAGTATCGAATTCGGAACTCCCGATATCGACATATTCACAAAACAAGAATGAGATCTTAAGCAAAATAGTGCTGCCTATCAAAAAAATTACAAAAGAAAGATTCGGGCAAGAAATATCTCTCACCTGTTCAGGATGAATCACAGAGTACTATCTCAAGCTCAATAGAGATGAAGATATCAGGGTAGGTATAATTAGAAAGCTCCGGAACTAATACGCCTCTTTTTCGATATAATCGAGCTCTCGCCTGATTGCGATGATCGTAGACTCGAATATTGCCCTATACGAAAGAACTCATTGTATCTCCGTATGAGATATGAATTTTCGGATGCCCTCTAGGTATTTTGTGATCACTTGTACTACTTTCATATACCGACTATCGCGTTTTTCTCACTGGAGTTTCGAGAGGAGATCACTGACTTGATCACATACTTCGAGATGTTCAGTTCAGGATTTTTCGAGTTTTTTGGTGAATATCAGTATCTGCGTGAGATCATTTATTACTTCTTGAGTTTTGATATAGAGCCACCTATCTTTGATGAGATTGATACGACTTTCACTCGGATAAGCGAATATTTTTCACTTGCGTGTACTTGATGATGTGACTTCTCTAGCAATATTTCTCTGTGATTGTTTTGTGGATTTTGACATAACAAGATATATTTAAAAATAAAGAAAGAAAAAATGTGTGAATAATGTGTGAATAAGAGGAGCATAGAGTATGCAAAATCGAAAAACAAGAAATGGACAAAAACACGACAAAGAAATAACCTCTCAGAAACTCAATCAGGTAAAGAAAAATCATTTCTTTTGATTTTTGACAAAATAATCATATTATTTTATAGATATTCCAATTATGATCTATTTTTTTATTCAGAAAATATGAGAAATCATCTCAATAAAACTCCATCATGAGGTATTAAGGAAGATCCTAATTCATCCACCAGCTGACTATCTGATACTGTTAGATGATCTATGCAAACGATTTTAAATGTTAATCCGGTTCCCAACAATCTGATAACTGAAAAAAATAGTCTGAGAGAAAAATCCAGCTGAACACATCCAAGTATAGAATCAGATTTTCAACTGTGAAGAAAATACTATGAACTATCTATGATACCTTCCGAGATGAGTTCACAAAAAATAGAGAAGAAGGATGCTCTCGATATTGCTATGACCTATTGCCAGAATGCCCTCGATCACATTGGGACGGATAAAGACAGACTCATAAAGACAGATATATTGCTTCTCATGGTGGTTATAGCTAGAGCCATGGGAAAGAATTTATGGACACAAGAGCGTCACTTTTATCACGCTGTTGAGATCGCTAGAAGCTATCTTGGAAAAGATTTTCTTATGACTAATCAAGGGAAAAAGATAAAAACGTGTTTTGATGAATATATTGATCCGAATTGGAGTAAGATGTTCAAGAGTAGCTGGGACAATCAAGTTCTTACACAGTTACAACTACATATAGAGAATGAATCTAATACCAGACAAGCTTATCGAATGAAGCAAGCAAAGGATACTAAAAACTATATTACAGTAAAAGATACCCAAAAATCTATACTTGATAAACTCCAGATATCACTCTCCGAACCATTTCGTCTCATTATCATCGAAGCAGAAAGTGGAATTATATCTATGTGCCACAACATGGAGATGACTGAAGCAGAGAGTCTTAGAGAGAGATGACATGGTGTATCTGATATTGATGTGGAAGTATTTCACAAGCAAAAAAAATATAAGATCCTGATCGACCGGGGGAGTCGGGAATCAACCAGCCAATTCAGCGAAGATCAGATCAAGTATATCATAAAACCAATACTTAGTAATTATATCCAAAGGCTAGAGTATGTATTTTTTTCTGATCATGCAGATCATGGACTCTGTATACGCCAAAATGAAGAGATCGAAGATATAGATAAGGTTCAACAAGATTATAGTGAATTCATAGGTAGAGCACTCTCAGATATACGCCATACAAAGGGTAGAGATGATATAAATAATACCGATGACTATGCTCGAGCTATTGATATTGCCAGGATGATTATCCTATATACTCGAAACAAAAATCCACCTATATCAGATGGACTCTTTGGACAGATAGACAGGGTCCTGTGAGGCGAAATAAATAGGGATGTATTAGATATGGTGAACTCAATATTGCTCTCTCGCAATGAGACAATGCACTGAACTGGATATCCATTCTGACTCAATCAAAGTAGGATATCCCTCATAGGTAGACTCTTCGCGATCATCAGGACATATGAATCAATCCAGACTAGACATCCGAACAATCCTGAGATAGTTATTTCTACTCTCGAGAATTGGTGATGAGGATGATATCTTGATACCAGACTATTGCCTCTTTTTGTAGCAACCCTATCGCGTAGTGACAAGATACCAATACAAAAGAAAAAAAATCTAACAGACGATCGTATAAATAGGTATAATGTGTACCTACAACGTTGGCAAAAACTCATCACACTCCTCGATGAGATGGAATGACTCTATGATGCATATCGTCATGTAGGAGTCAGTGATAGTCTAGAAAAGTTACTTGCTAAACGTATCGATGAAAAACAAATCGAAATATATGTCGCTGCTGAGCTCACGAATATTATCTTGCTCGGGAGGCATGAGGAAACAGAGAGTGATGTTCAGGAAGGATGAGCACCATGAAGTAAGGAAGAGTGACTCAACCCTACTGGTATAGCCAAAGCAGAAGCAAGATGACATATACTCAAACAACTCGATCCAGAGATCAGTACAGGCCCACTACCGCGAGCCAAAAAAACAGCAAAGCTCATGTGTCAAACTATACACAATTGTATAGGGAACTCGGCAAAATGTCCTCATATAAAGATCATGGACAGTCTAACGAATCCATCCAAAAATAAAATCGGAGGAACGTTGAGTTTCGCAGCGAAGCTCATCCACCTGGAACCAGGTCGTCAACAAGCCCTCAATCAACTCGTACTCGATATCATCTCATCATCAAGTCAATCGGTCCATCTTATCATCACACATGGTGATATCATTAGACATCTCCTGTTTTTCATAGAGAACTTATTCGATCAAGATAAGTTCATAGGATTACGCCATGATGTATCAACAGCTACAGTCCACACACTCTTGTTCCGATGAGATCGAATTGTACCATGGGATCTCATGTTCTCGGTCTCTGATTGGGTTAAGATGCTAAGCATTATCAATATACTCACAGAGTCGATCTTCGGTGATATATTTTGTTTGAAAGAAAACAAAAAAATAAACCTCATCAAACTAAAAAACAAGCTCCTTGACTACATCGATCTCAAAAATGAAACAGATCCAGACAATGTCCAAGAATTCATACAAGCACTTGATGCGGATCCGCTCACTGCACACTTCTCGGCAATACTGAGAATAGAGTGAGTGATCAAATAACAAAAAAAGAACTCCTTTCGGAGTTCTTTTTTTGTATGAATGAATTATTCACCTCGCTGAGAGTGTGCATGGTGAGATGCATCTCCTCGAGACTGAGATGGTCGTGGCTCGCGGTATCCAGCAGATGATCCACTATCACCGAATGAGTGACCTCCGTTGCCTCCACCCTGAGAACCACGGTATCCAGATCCACCACCTGATCCACCCTGGTATCCGCCACCAGAACCTGATGATGATCCACCTCGGTATCCTCCACCACCATTGTCATCACGACGAGGAGATGAGTATCCACCAGACGATAATCCACCTTCTCGGCTTTTACCATCGTATCCTCCTGAGCCACCCGAAGATGATCCAGATGATCCACCACGGTATCCACCTCCTGATCCACCAGAACTAGATCCTCCTCGGTATCCACCACCAGAACCTGATGATGATCCACCTCGGTATCCTCCACCACCTCCGCCTCCATTTCCTCGGTATCCTCCTCCTGATCCGCTGCTAGAGCGAGGTGGACGAGTATCCTTCTGTCGTGGAATAACTACACCCTCAGCATCGACCTCGTTGATCTCGATACGATGCATACGCTCGATACGCTGGAGCTGGCGAGCCTCCTCAGACGAGACGAACATGATCGCATGCCCATCAGCACCCGCTCGACCAGTACGACCGATACGGTGGATATACGCCTCTGGATCGTGTGG
>JAYTJD010000201.1:0-2648 GCA_043731405.1 Candidatus Altimarinota bacterium | reverse complement strand
TCGACTCTGTTTCGAGATCACTCTCGGAAGATAGTCGAAAAAATCCCCCTAAGTAGAATTATGGGGGATTTTTATTTGGTGGGAAGCAGTGAGCTTTTATACCAACTTATTTTGTCGTAGTTTCGTTCGACATGGGCATTATATCATATTTTTTTGAAAATCAAAAGATTTTTATTCCACCGTCACGCTCTTCGCGAGATTGCGTGGCTTGTCGACATCTCGACCGAGAGAGCTCGCGATATGATATGCCCAGAGCTGGAGGATGACCACTTCGAGGAACGGGTTGAGCTCGGATATGAGTGGATCGAACTCGATCGTATCTGCATAGATATGCTTGTTCGAGTCTCCTCGTGCTATGATACCGACCACCTTGCCTCCACGAGCTCGGATCTCCTCAGCAGATGATGCATTCTTCGGGGAGAGGATCCCCCCTCAGTTCACCATCAGTGATGGAAACTCGGCGTCGATGAGGGCAATCGATCCATGTTTGAGCTCTCCTGATGAGTACGCCTCGGAGTGGATATAGGCAAGTTCCTTCAGCTTCAGCGATCACTCCATCGCGATGACGAGCTCGTGAGCACGCCCGAGATAAAAGAAATTCTGGGAGTGAGCATATTTCTCGGCAACTTGCTTGATGGCTTCATTTTGCAATAGCAATGCCTGAATTGCCTCTGGTAGTTTCTCTATCGAGTCGATGATCTCACGATATTTGCGGTAGTCGAGTCCATTTTTCTGACCGAGATAGAGTGCAAGGAAGAGGAAACATGCTACCTGAGTGACGAATGCCTTGGTTGAGGCTACTCAGACTTCTGTACCTGCTCGTGTGAAGAGTCCCTGTCCGGCCGCTCTCGCGATCGCTGATCCTGGCACATTCACAATCCCGAATACATGACCACCTTGTTCCTTCACGATCTTGAGTGAGTCGAGCGTATCGATAGTCTCCCCTGATTGCGAGACGAATATATAGAGCTCATCTAGAGAGACGAATTTTTTCTTATACTTGAATTCAGTCGAAACCACGACATCGACGGGGATGTTTGCGAGTTCTTCGAGATAGTACTTACCGAGGAGTCCCGAGTGGTAGCTCGTTCCTGATGCTACTATAGTGACTCGTTTGATACCGAGTGTTGCGATATGAGCGAGAGTATCGGAGTGGAGAGAATAATTGGCAAAATCTATACGACCACGAAATACATCCTCGAGAACTCGTGGTTGTTCAAATACTTCCTTCAACATAAAATTCGGGAAGTCTCCGAGTTCGGCAATCTTTTCACTCTCATCAACAATCTGGCGAGTACGATCAGCGGCTTGTCACTTCGAGAGAATCGTGTAATTATCGAGAGTAAGGAGGAATATATCTCCATCCTCAAGGATGATATAGTCATCGATGAGTCCTATGAGTGAGCGATAGTCTGATGATATATAGCGTTCTTTTTTTCCGAATCCGAGTACCATCGGGCTTCACTTCTTGGTGCCGAACATCGTATCACCATTGTCACGATCGAGGAATACGAGTCCATATGCTCCATGCATCCGCTGCACGAGTTTGCTCATCGTCGAGAGGTAGTCTCCGTCGAACATATCTTCGAATAGCTGTACCGTCACCTCGGTATCTGTCTCAGATTTGAACGTGTATCATTTTGCCATCAGCTCGGTTCGCAGCTCTGCATAGTTCTCGATTATCCCGTTGTGAATCACGATGAATCTGCCTGACTGAGAGGTATGTGGATGACAATTTGCCTCCGTGACACCCCCATGAGTCGCCCAGCGAGTATGCCCGATACCAGCATGATATGAGCTAAAATCCATCGAGTCTGTTTTCACCTTGAGATTGCTCACCTTGCCGACGGCTCGGATCACTCGCGTATTCGACGAGTTGTCTATGACGCAGAGTCCTGCACTGTCATATCCACGATACTCCAGTCGCTGGAGACCTGCGAGTACCTCACGAGCCGCTGATCCTGGACGGCCAATATAGCCAAAGACTCAACACATAGGCGATAAGCTAAAAAATATACACCCCTTGAGGGTAAAAAGATACAAGATACAAAATCAGTGAAATTGTATCTCATATGACTGAGCGGATTATAAAAAATAAATGAGAAAAAGCAAAGAAAATGAAAAGACAATAAATTTTACGCTATTTTTGCTTTTTCTTATCTATTGTGACAAGATAGGATGAGTTATAGAGGTTTACCTGTTCCCGTGTCTCTACTATCCTACCAATCCCCATCCTACTAACCTACTATTCCCATGGATTATACTTTCCTTTTTGCCTGACTCTGTCTGTTTCTGGTATGTGCCTTTGAGTTTATCAACGGTTTCCATGATACGGCGAACGCTGTAGCCCCAGTCATCTACTCGAACTCACTATCCGCTAAGAAAGCCGTGATGCTCGCAGCATTTTTTAATTTCCTCGGCGTGGTCGTCGGTGGTACAGGGGTCGCTATCGGTATCATGAAGCTCCTCCCCCTCGATAAAATTGCAAGTTCTGGTATGGCGTTCGGTGTGTCAGCAGTGCTGGCCCTCCTGATCGCAGCTATTATCTGGAATTTTGGTACTTGGTATCTGGGACTCCCAGCATCGAGCTCGCATACGCTCATCGGATCGATCCTCGGCGTATCACTCGTGATGCACTATATGGACAC
>JAYTJD010000200.1:0-17033 GCA_043731405.1 Candidatus Altimarinota bacterium | reverse complement strand
TCTGAATTTAGATATAATTGTCGTATAAACAACAAAGATATCTATAAAGAAATACTCAAATTACTCCGAAAAACTAACCGATAACTGGGGAAGACCCTTCATATATTATATTCTGCTAATTTGCGTATATAACTGTTATAGTCATAGTTTTACTATAGTTGAGTTTCATGGATCCATATATCTTCATTCTTCTCACGCTCTTTCGATATCTTATTCCATTTTTCATATGGCTTTATGGATACTGTACGAAGATTATGGTATTTTACTTGTCCATTTTTTCAGAATACATCACCCCAAGTAATTTGTTTCCTTTTTCATCCAAGAGGATCGCTGACCCATATTCCAGAATCATCATAACTATATGCTACTGATACATGCCTAACGATCTTCTTTGATTTGAGCGTTATTTCTGTACTCACCAAAACAGGCTCTCCTGCATCAAGCAATCGTATCAAGTCTTTTTTGGATGTATATTCATGAATAATAATATGTGTTAGATCTGCAAATTTCTTTTTATATTCCCAAGTGGCTACTGTTTTTCCATCAAAACCTATTATCTTTAGAGCTTTCTGAATTCTGAATCTTGTTCCATACTTGGCTTCTATTGCAATATTTACAGAATTAAAATAACAAGCATTCTGAGATTGCTTTGCAACTGGGAAATTATGTGTATTAGACAAATTGGGTGCCGCCAAAGTAGTAATTACTGATACCATAATTCATAATAAAGATGTTATAATAACATAGATTATACGCATATTTAGGTTGATTGAAAGAATTGTAACACCTTACTTAAATCTATATTTCACCGTAGATATTGTTTTCATGCTTCGGTTTCTAGGAAACGAGAGAATTTGTCTTTTTCTTGTTTTTTGATATTTTCAATGATGATAATTTCATTCATTTTATTATATACAGAAGATGATACTGTAATACTAGTTTCTGTATATAACATAGTAGTATCAAGATTATATACCTCAAACATCTTTTGAATATCTGGGTTATTTGTGACAGTATCTTGAATATCACCGATTCCTGCCAAATAACGAGCTTGATATGTTATTAGATTATCACCATTATCATTTGGATCTTGGAGACTATTCCATATGGGACTATGGCTTATTTGTAAGTATAAGTCATTATTTTGTAACTTAAATTCTTCAATTTGCTCAAAAGCTGGAATATGAGTAATTAAAATATTTTCAGGGCTAATAATACCACTTAAATATTTTTGCCACCATGTTTCATATTGAATACTCGAAAGGAAACTGGGTTTTTGTTTTATAATCTCCTCTATCTTCATTGCATTTTCAATATTCCCCATGCATTCATCGTTACTTAATCTTCCAGAAATACAATCCCTATACCATCACATACCTTGTATGCGAATGTGTAAAGTTAGATTCTTATCTACGAAAGTCAAAAAAGAGTTATTGATTGGTGATACACTGACTATTCAACTATTAGTTAGTATCTGCGATACAATTACTTTATTTTCAGACTGAATTGTTACAATTGGTTTTTGTGGTATTTCATCAATGACTCGATTAGTGTAAAAGTAAGTTGCACTTGTAATGATTCATCATACGAGTAATGTTGGTCAAAGTATTTTCATAGAACAAAAATTGGTATAAAACATTTTAATAATTTATAATAAAAAGAATAGGGGGCACACCCCCTATTTTCAAGATGTTATCGTCTTCTTAATCTTGATAATTAATGGGGCGATATACATGAAACACGATTTGCGTGCTATTGAACCCTGATAGTGGCCGATTGACCTGTGGACTATAACCAGTACTATTACGGTAACTTACCTGAATTCCAGCATAACTGTTCGCTGTTTTGCCAGTAACGATCATTGAGTGATCAATGATTCCATTACCAGTCCAGTCAGCGAATATAAGATCGCCAACTTGTATCGCACTGAAATTTAGTGCTACAGTAGGACTATCTTTCGTAATGAAGGTAAATTTCATACCTTTAGTACGAGTGCCTTTCGCAAAGTTATAAAAGTCATTCGCACCAGTCCATGCTGGACCACGACTAATTGGAGAACCCCAAATGAAGTACCATGATGGGCCGATGGCGAAGTATTTTGCTGCATTTACCACCGTGTTTGGTGTAGTATTACCTACCAAACCTGACATGATGACGCTGCTAGCGAAGTTAGTACAGTCACCACCAACACCCGTATAGTCGGGAAAGCCAGTACTACCTGTACCATACATTGCGTTTGTTACAGCATAGCTCACTGCATACGTTGGCTTGTATGGACAAGACAACGATGATGTGTTGTAGCTACCACACGAACTTGCACTTGCTGCTTGCACAGTATTTGCAAAAATTGCCATTGCCCCAGCAATAAGGGTTGTTTTGAAAAGAGCGTTCATTTGACACTATTCCTATTTGATATTTATATGAAAAAACGGGATATACTCCTGACTCACTCTGAAAAATTTCTGAGAAGTGCTATGGATAGTATTGAGAGTGAGAGTAAAGTCAATTAGACCCATATCTATTCACGCCATACTCACAGAAATATTAATTAGAATTAATATTTCACCAAATAAGTAACTTAATTTCATTTGATTCGGTAATACGTCAATTTTTTAGCCTTGCTTTTCTCATTCTACGCATATACTAGCACTCTTTGTTATTCTTCATTCTTTTTTCCATGTTATTTTCCGAACTCCCGATCATAGAACCGATTCTCAGAGCCATCTCTGACGAGTGATATACCTCTCCGACACCGATCCAAGAACAAGCGATCCCATCTATCCTCGGGGGTCGAGATTTCCAGTGACTGGCTCAGACCGGTACGGGTAAGACTGCTGCATTCGCGATTCCTATCATCCAGCTCCTTGTTGCGAAAAAAGATCCCAACAAGGGAAAACGCAAGATCAAAACTCTCATCGTCACTCCCACTCGAGAGCTCGCTATCCAGATCGAGGAGAGCTTCCAGTCGTATGGTCGATACGCAGGACTCCACCAGACCGTCGTGTTCGGTGGTGTGAGTCAGGGCAAGCAGGTCGAGCGTCTTCGCCAGTGAGTCGACATATTGATCGCCACTCCTGGGAGACTCCTGGACCTCATGAATCAGGGACATATCTCACTCGCGGATGTGGAGATATTCGTCCTCGATGAGGCGGATCGGATGCTCGATATGGGATTCGTCAATGATGTGAAAAAACTCCTGAAAGTGATACCCGTCAAGCGTCAGACTCTGTTTTTCTCAGCGACGATGGCTCCAGCGATCGCGACTCTGGCACATAGTATGCTCAAGAATCCCCTCAAAGTAGAGATCACGCCAGTATCGACTACGGCTGAGACGATCACGCAACATGTCTATCATGTGGACAAAGTGAACAAAAATCCACTCATGGTGCATATCCTGAAAGACACGAGCATCAAAAATGTCCTCGTATTCACCGAGACCAAACATGGAGCGGACAAGGTGACCAAGTTCCTCATCGAGAAGGGGATATCCGCTGAGGCGATCCACGGGAACAAGTCTCAGAACAATAGACAACGGGCACTTGCCAACTTCAAGTCACAAGATACCCGTGTCCTCGTCGCTACAGATATCGCCTCTCGTGGGATCGATATCGACGCTCTCGAACATATGATCAACTACGCTATCCCGAATATCTCTGAGACCTATGTCCACCGTATCGGGCGGACGGGTCGAGCGGGGGCTCGCGGTGTCGCCTACTCGTTCTGTGAGCATGATGATCTCCAGTTCCTCATCGATATCGAGAAGCTGATCTCACAGAAGATCCCCGTCATCGAGGATCACCCATTCCCAAAATCTAACTTCACCCTCTCTCCTCCCAAGCAACAGGGACGAGGCGGACAGGGACGACCACAGCAACAGGGACGAGAGACATCATCCGCTCCTCGAGGATCTGCTCCACAGAGACGAGATCATCATGCTCCGCAAAAGTCCACACCGAATCGGACACCGAACTCTCCGAATTCATCGGCTCGACCGAGTAGTGCACCACGACCTCCACAGAGGTCATCTGGCTGATTCGCTCCACGACCATCCGCTCCGAGAGGAGGGAGTGGGAGATAAAAAGAAATATCCCTTCAGAAATGAAGGGATATTTGAACTTAGTATATATTCACAATACGAAAATTTCTAGCCCAATTGAGTCTGTCTTCTATGTATATCTTCAGTTATCCATTTATGCCACTGTTGAATTTTCGGGTATTGAGTAATTCTTGTAAAGAAAGAATTCACTTGATCTAGCAACAAGTCTAATATTTCTTTATCAGATATATCATATATTGTCTGAGAATATCTTAAACATATCCTCTCTATGATGAAATTCTCATCTGTACTTCATGCTCCCTGAGGATTGATTTCTACCATAAGTTTCCAACATTCAATCAGTGAGTAAGTTTCTATAGTACCTGCTTGGTTGTTCATTATATGTGTAATTGCCACTCGTTTATTTGCATCCCCCTTCTGTATTTCTTGCATAATAGTATCATGCGGCCATATTTGCATTGCGACATTAGGTGATATGCCCTCACTGATAAGGGTCTGAGTGACATTAGTAAGTTCAGAAATTGTATCCTCCATCATACAACAAAACTTACTTCAGAGTTCTACCAAGAACTGTCTTCGTCTTTCGTATGCTGGTTTTAACTTTCAGTCATCCGCATCTAAACAAAATGGTGCTAGATGAGCTGTAAATGTATATTCCTGACCACCCAATTTGTCATCTTCAATCGCAATATCTGCCATTACTATACTTTCCCAATCATTATGTAATCCTGATATAGAGAGATTATCAAGAAATGTTTTATATTTTAGTAGATTTATTTGTAATAATGAAATTCTTGATGCTCATTCGACATGGCTTGCTAATAAGGCCCTATTATTAACTAATTTAGTGATTTCCTCTTCTAAAATGGAGAAAGATTGAATATGTTTATTTTTGAACCAAGCTACTCATAGATCCATCTTAGGTAATCCATATCACATGAGTCATGCCCACCCCCCATGTACTCCGATGTGCATATTAATATCGGATCATGTATCATCATGTTCTCTAAAAGAATCACGGATTAACTCACGTGTACCGCAGTTATTTAACTGTATTCCTGCACATATATACTTAAGTAGACCAATAGGAAATTTAGGATGACAATATTTTTGTTTTAATACTTCTAGTTCTGATTCAGTTATATGTAATGTGCCCCAATCAATATTCAAGTGATCAAATGAACAATTAGATCTTCAAGCAATAGAATTTTTCATAAATACACTTTATATATAAAATATTATATGTCAATATAATTACTTCAATTATAACCAATTATCTGAAATTCTACATCCTCTCCACCACCACCCTCCTCTCTGCCATATTCACACTCTCTACCTTGACCCTGATTCGTTCTCCTATAGTTCCGAGTTTTTTGTTATTTGGATCTGTCAGTACTCAGCTCACGGAGTCGATATTGTACTTCCCTCGTGGGAGATAGAGTGTCGCCTCGATACCATTCTCGAGCTCGACGAAGAGGGCGAACTCCGCGAGTCCTGATATCTGGCCATCATAGATATTCCCTACCTTGTCTGCCATATATCGACAGATGTAGAGACTATTCATCGCTCGCTCGATATCCTCGGCTCATCTCTCTCGTTCACTACAGTTCCTCGCAACCCGCTTCAATAGTGCCCTGTAGTGTGAGACTCGTTCTAGAGTGAGCTCGCCTCGGATTTTTTCTTTGATGATGCGGTGTACCTGGAGATCAGGATAGCGACGGATCGGTGAGGTGAAGTGAGAATAGTACTCGAGTGCGAGTCCAAAGTGTCGGAATGGTGTATCCGAATAGGTCGCCTTGGCCATCTTCGGGAGGAGGAGGCGAGAATAGCGATAGAGCTCGGTGGGATCGGATATATTCTCGAGGAACTCTCGGATATGAGTTGGCTCGAGGACTCGAGTTCATTTTATTGTTGGTAGTTTTATCAGCTGTTGGTTTGTTTTTGATTGAGCTAATATCGTATTGATGATCTCTGTTTGCTCATTGCCCGGGAGTCCGTGTACTCGTGAGAGGAATGGGAGATCGTGTTTTTTACACCATTTTGCGACCTCCTCATTCGCGAGTACCATGAACTCCTCTATGAGCTTGTGGGCATCGTTACGTTCCCTTCTCTTTATCTGCTTTGGAGTTTTCTGTATTCACTCTTTTGATCCATTCTCAAAGTCAAAATATATCTCCGTGGACTCGAATGTGATTTTTCCTTCTTTTCTGCGTCGTTTCTCAAGGACATAATAGAGCGAAAATGCAGTATCCAGAATATCATCGAGCTCTGTTTTGGTTCATGTCTGCTCTATATGTTGTCTAGCGATATCATCATAGACTCCACGATGTTGACTCTCGATGATTCCTTCTACGATATCTGTATGTCGTACATATCCTCGTGGATCTATCGTCATCACGGCAGAGAGTGTCAGCTTCATCGTCCCAGGATGGAGACTACAGAGATCGTTCGACAGGATCTCTGGGAGCATCGGGATAACCTTCCCAGGAGTATAGATGCTCGTTGCCCGAGTGAGTGCCTCACGGTCGAGAGATGAACCCTCGGTTACATATTCGGCGACATCAGCGATATGGACAGCGAGCTTATAGTCACCATTGGTCTCCTGTCTTATTGAGATAGCATCATCGAGATCCTTGGCATCTGAGCCGTCGATAGTCAGTGTATACCAGTCTCTGAAATCGGTTCTATTTTTGAGATCTGTTTTTGTCGCATATTGCCTCACTTCTTCACTCTCGCGTATCACGGATCCAGGGAACTCAGTACGAGCTCGAGAGAGCCAGAGGATGAGTCGCTCATCGAGATCAATATCGTCCTCTTGACCGAACATTCATACCACCTCTATCCGATCATTCGCACCGAATCGGACAGATATAATACTATTATTGTCGTATTTTGTATCTTTTGAGAAAAATGGAACCTCGAGATTTCCTTGTTCTGGGATGATTTTGAGGTATTGTTTTCATTTTTTTGAGATGAGCCGACTGAGGAGTGGATCCCGAGACCGACTCACGAGTGAGATGATCTCGACCTCGGCCATACGTCCTCCGTCTCACCGCTTGGTGATACGGGCTCGGACTCTATCACCGTGCACATATCCTGACTGGATAGAGTAGGGCCTGACAAAATAGGATACATCCCCCGACGTGAGAGTGATCTTGCGTGGTGTATATCCGATATTGCCAGTGATGTAGAGGTGAGAACGAGACACGATATGAGGGGGTAGAATCAAAAATAAGAACCGATATGATGATAGATTCTTATTGTAGGGAAAAATAGAGATATTACAAGGAGGATGCCATATCCATCTCGACATACCCGATTCAGTGGAGTATTGCTTCGAGTCCTGCTCGATGTTGGGGAACCATCGGCTCTGGGAGTTCTGTGATAGGAAACCATTCAAGATCAGAGGCAAGATCTGATTCGAGTATTTCTGGAGCATTATCATAGTTTTCTATACGACCAAAATAACCTATCTTCGTTCATTGCACTGTGCGGAACATCACAATGGTCTCAGCAGTAATAGAGTCTGGAGTAGTATTGATCCCAATTTCCTCCCTTGCTTCACGTAATGCGGCCTCTCGAAAGAGCTCACCATCGTCAACTTTCCCACCAGGGAATGCCCAATGATTGGGCCATACCTCAGTCTTGTCTGATCGTTTCATGAGAAGAATATGTGATCCATGTTGGATTATGAGATTGGCAGCAGCAGGGATGAGAGTACGTGCCATAGTTGATTATTATTTATATTACCCGAGATCCATATTCTCTACATCTCACTTGAGTAGCATCTCGTTCTTTACCCTTGGATTGTAGTAGTTGTAGATGAGTTTGACCAGATCGGTCTTGTCTACTTCATCTGCCTTGAGCCCGATAGACTCGAGACTCATCTTTACTTGTGAGAGTCTCTCATAGTTTCATTTTTTTAGTTTCGCCATGCGAATACGATTACCTCTGATATCTGCGACGGACTCTTCTTGGGCAAGTGCTGACCAGAACGACTTGAATACCCCGAATACATCTGTTTTTCTCACGCTTTCATTGTTCTCGAGATCATATGGAACTACGATATAGAATTCTTTTTTCATGATCTGAGCAAGATCGATGAGCGTTGTGAGGAAGTCGACATACTTGTAGGTCTGTTCTTGGAGGAGCGGATTGGGTTGCTTGAGGGCGAGATTCTTGAGCTTGTTGATATAGCTCTCGATATCGACCTTGAGTGAGCGTATCATTATCTGTATAGGGAATGAGAGAGCATTGAGAAATCTTTGATAACTCATCAGGATCGCATCTTGTTCCTCGGTACTCTTGAGATTAAAATTCAGAGCATGGACACGCAGTACCATCCTAGATGATCCATCCTTCATCATCACCATATTCTCACGGATCTCAGAAAGAGGCAGATAACGCTGAGTACTTGCGTCTTTTACAGGTTTTTTTCAGGTTTTGACAGTGTCGTTGGATGACATACGGATTCAGATTTCAGGATCAAAAATAAAACACTACAATTTCCCGATATTATTCTCGAATGTGTCGGTATTGATCTGTTCGTAGCTCTTGTTGGCCTTGGCCTCTTTCACAGACGTAGTAGGAGTGATATAGCCGATATCCATCTCGGAGTAGCTATCCGCTCACTGTGACCACATTCTCGATTTGGCATTGAGCGAGAGTCTGAAAAAGTTGAGCGTAGCAGGTAAGAATGTCATCTCCGATATTCGCACGAGTGCTACGATCACTCATATGAGGACAAATGGACCACCGAGCCAGAGTCCGATAGTCGCACCGATACGAGGCTCTGCATACTTGAATATACCATACCCGATACCTCCCCAAAGCATCATGATCATGAGTTGGCGGAGTGAGAGTCATGCGACGATGACGTCTTCGTTCTCGATTTGGATTGGGATTTTGTATTGCATACGAGATGAGTATATCCTATGGCTCGTGAAACTGCAAGCAGATTATCGATATTTCTTTTGACTTTTTTGACCATCATCGTATAAATGGATGCAATTTAGTTAACAATTTGTTAATTAGTAATTAGTAATTATTTTAATATGTTTTCTTTTGTCCAACATCGGTTCTATTTTTATGCTATAGCATTTGGGCTTTTCCTTTTTTCACTCGCATCTCCGTGGATAGTCGGACTCAATGAGGGTATCGATATGACGGGTGGTATCCAGATCGAGTATAGCGTATCAGGAGCATCACTCCCAGCTACTATTGCATCACTCAAAGATACAATCATCCCTATGGTCAAAAAAGAACTCACTCCAGACCAGCAAGTGATCATCACCGATACACTCATCTACCAGATCAGTGGTACGGATCATATTGTCGTCGAGGCAGGTATCGATGAGAGCGTAGCTCAAAAAGATGGGAAATCAGATCTCGTCCGCATCGAGGAGGCGAAGACAGCATTTAATACGGCAGTCAAAAAAGAACTCGATATGATCTCAGGAGCGGTCGTCACAGAGGTGCAATATCGAAACGTAGGAGCCTCGTTCGGTGACTATATCAAGTCATCGGGATATCTCACTCTCGTCCTCGCGATCCTCGCAATCTCACTCTATATACAGTATGCATTCCGCGGGTCGATCGCTGGTATGGCATCTTGGCCATTCGCGGTGGTAACAGGAGTATCACTTGCTCATGATGTCGTGATTGCATTCGGTCTCTATGTTGTAACTTCGCACTTTTTCCCTGAGTTCAAGATCGATACATTCTTCATCACTGCCATGCTCACAGTCCTCGGCTACTCGATCAATGATACTATCGTCGTCATGGATCGTATCAGATCCAATCTCACTCATGCAAGTGCCAAGAAGAGCTCATTCTCATCTATCATCGATACTTCTATCTGGGATACGATGCGTCGGTCACTTTTCGTCTCATCTACCGTGATGATTGTCCTTATTGCACTCTTCTTCTTTGGTCCTGAGAGTCTTCGTGGATTTGTACTTGCTCTCATTTTCGGTACTATCGTCGGTACCTACTCATCTGTTTGTGTTGCATCACCACTCCTTGTGGATCTCACTGGCAAAAAATAATAAATACATAGAGAATCTCTGAAAAACTACGAAATTCTTTGTTAGAAAAATTTATTTCTTAGTCATTTGCTCATCAGCAAACTCCTTTCGAAAAAATATTTCTGCCTCGAATTTCTTGTTTTTGAGAAATTCAGAACTTTACATGATTTTTATATTTCATTTTAAAAAAACTCTTCAGACTCTTCTGAAGAGTTTTTTAAACGTAAAAATAATTATGTCAATATATTTTATAGAGTTTTTGATATCGAGGATTTGCGAGAGCAGAAAATATAGGATAGAGTGGTAGAAATTATAAAAACTAATATCAATACATATGACTCTCTTCCTCTCTCGTTCACGCAAACAGATCGCATCACTCACGCTCACAGCGATGCTCATCATACAATTCGGATGGCTCTCAGCTATCCCGACCTATGCACTCGTATCGACTTATACCGCGATACAGACACAGGCAAATAGGAATCCCACACAATCAGTTACCACTTTTACTATTGCAACTGCAGGAGTCAATACCGATACTCTCAATATTGCTGGGTGTACGATTACATTTCAGGATTTTGGTACGGGTGATACTGATTGTAGCGATGCAATAGGGCGGATTGATTCTGTTGCCAATAGCTCTGCAGATCAACAGGCTACTGCTCTTGCTTGATTCACATTCACTAACTATACTCCTGTATATGTAGGTATAGCACAATTCTCTCTCAACTACACGGCAGCGCCGATCGATGGTAATCCATCCTCTACCGAGACGGGTACGATTGTTGTATCGGATATCAATACCACTCCTGGTCTTGCTACAGCTATAGCTCAGGTAGTAGACTTCATCCCTGCCAATCCAACTGTTGGGGAGACATACGTCACTACTATCAATACTGTCGTACACAATCATATCGTCTCGACTCCCGAGACAGTAGCTCAGGCAGTAGCTGGCATCGTAGCATCTCTGAGTGGCAATATAGATGTGAACTGTGTAGACAATACAACCCATGCAACTTGTACAGCGATCACCGCAGGGACACCCTTCACCTATGTAGCGAATCCTCAAGACATCACAGCACCAGTAGTGACTCTCTCTCTAAGTGGATCGACGAGTCCTACCAATACCGGATTTACGATTGTTTCTACATTCTCAGAGCCAGTCTTTGGTGTGAATCTCTCGAAATATGTTATATCCAATGGTATCGCCTCAAATTTTACTGCCATCGATAATACTGGCTCAGGATTCTCAACTACACAGACAATCTATATCACTCCTACGGCCAACGGACTCGTGACTATCAATATGCCGAGTCAGGCAGGGGTAGATTATGGAGGCAATGAGAGCAATGCGGCAACACAGATCTCAGTCAACTATGATATCGTCTCACCAACAGTGACACTCACTACTGTACCTACTGGGATCACGACGGTGAGTGGCTCATTCACGACTCGTGCGACATTCTCAGAACCCGTATCTGGATTTTCGGCATCAGGATTTGTCGTGAGCAATGCGAGTGTATCTGGGTTCTCTCCACTCAGCTCGACAATATATCAGGCGACGATCACTCCCATCAATGCTGGATCACTTACAGTCAGTGTCCCAGCAATCTCGGCGATCGATATCGCTACCAATCCCAATACACTATCCAATACGCTCAATATAACCGTACTTGATACTATTGCCCCAGTTGTGACTCTCATAGGATCGAGCAGTCAATCCATCACACAAGGCAATGCCTATATTGAGCAAACAGCAACTTGGATAGACTATGTGGATGGGACAGGTGCTATCAATCCCGCCTCATCAGGAACCGTCGATACATCAACCCTGGGTACCTATACTCTTGAATACTATTATACAGATGTAGCGGGCAACCTCAGCAATAGTGTCACACGTACGGTTACGGTCGTGTCTGCTCCAGATACTACGCCACCCGTCGTCACACTCTCAGGGTCTGCGAGTATGACTATTGCTCATAATTCTATTTTCTCTGATCCAGGTGCAATTTGGACGGATAACTTTGATGGTACGGCTGTGATCAATCCTGCCTCATCAGGAACCGTTGATACAACGACCCTTGGTACCTATACTCTAGAATATAGCTATACGGATTTTGCCGGCAATATCAGTAATACCGTCACTCGTACGGTCACCGTGACTGATCAATCAGCTCCAGTCGTCACACTCGTGGGATCTGCTACCATCTCTATCATGCAAGGGTCTCCATACTCAGAGCAATGAGCCTCATGGACAGATGCTGTCGATGGAACAGGGTCTATAGCAATCGCCTCATCAGGAACCGTCGATACATCGACACTCGGCACCTATACTCTCGGATACACCTATACTGATGCCGCAGGTAATATTGGAAATACAGTCACTCGTACGGTTACCGTGACTGATGGCACAGCTCCAGTAGTCACGCTCTCAGGATCTGCAACTATGACTATTGCTCATGGAGGTGTCTATAGCGAACAATGAGCCACATGGATAGATACGATAGATGGATCTGGAGTGATCATGGTTCCATCTGTTGGATCGGTCAATACTGCAGTCGTGTGAGTCTATACACTCAGCTATCTCGTCACAGATACCGCATCCAATATCAGTAATACCGTCACTCGTACGGTCACCGTGACTGATCAATCAGCTCCAGTTGTCACACTCGTGGGATCTGCGTCAATCTCTATCATGCAAGGGTCTTCATACTCAGAGCAATGAGCCTCATGGACAGATGCTGTCGATGGAACAGGGGCTGTAGCATTTGCCTCATCAGGAACCGTTGACACATCGACACTCGGCACCTATACTCTCGGATACACCTATACTGATGCCGCAGGTAATATCGGCAATACCGTCACACGTACCGTCACAGTCACTGCTGTTCCCGATACAACACCTCCAGTTGTATCACTCGTTGGATCTGGTGTTATTACACTCACGCAAGGGCTCACATATACTGAGCAATGAGCCACTTGGTCTGATGACTTTGATGGAGTTGGTACCATCGCTATCGCCTCATCAGGATCAGTCAATACGATGGTAATCGGTACATATCTCATCAGCTATAATCGTAGTGATGCCGCAGGCAATCTCAGCAATACCGTCACTCGTACTGTGATGGTTCTCCCAGATGCAACTCCTCCAGTCGTCACACTCATAGGTGCCACTACACAGTATATCACACAGAGTGGATCATATACTGAGCAATGAGCCTCTTGGATAGACACCGTCGATGGCTCAGGCAATACACTCACCGGGACATATGCCACTACGGGATCGTTCCAGTCGACAGGATCTGTCAATACAGGAGTCCTCGGGATATATACGATCACATATACAAAAGTCGACAATACAGGAAATCCAGCAACAGCTACTCGTACTATCAACGTCATCCCTGTTATTCAGTCAGTCATCATATGAGGGGGTGGAGGTGTGTCATATACGCCAGCGAACAATACTCAGACAGCAGTAGTGAGCAATACAGGTACTCTCAACTCAGCCCCAGTCGTCACGCAATCAGGTATTCTCACAACGCAACCACGCGTGATGACTTCTCTCCTCAAACGCAAGATCCTCAGAGCCATCCTCACCAATCGGGCTCTCCAGAGAAGTAGATCAGGGAAAACCACATCTCCTGTTCCCTCAGTTGATATGGCGAGTGCTCCGGTAGTGGATATGGGTATACTTGAAGTGAACCAACCACGAGTCAATATCCGACTCGCCCCAACGACAGCCTCCAAGATTATCGGAGAACTCAAGAGAGGTGATCAAGTACAACCTCTCAGCATGCGAGATGGATGGATCGAGTTTCAGTTCGGTGATATCATCGGGTGGACCAAGAGAGGATTTCTTTCGGACCTGTGAGCAAAATAATACTCATCACATCTAACAAATATCCCTCACGAGTATTCGTGAGGGATATTTGTTAGATTCAAGTACGTAAGAGATGCCACCACTTCTGGGGATTGCTCATATTTCTCATAGGATCATCTTCTCTCTTGCGTGCCTCTCTGATGACGGTCGCTGAGTCGATATCTCTATTTCACTCGACGACATCTCCACGGATGATATTGATGACCTCTTCGCCTGGGAGTTTTCTATTTTGTGTAGCTTTGGCAACCTGACTCTGATAAGCGGGAGTGTGGATATATACAGCAAGGAATTCCTTATCCCGATTGCGAGCGAGAGTCCGACTATTGGCAGTCTGCATCCCCTCCATGAAGCTACTTGTCTGGAACTGTTGCAATGTATAATACCCGATCAGATATATCAGATAAACGCTCACGATGATGAGTAGGATGAGTATGTAGTGGAAACGAGAATACATAATTGTGCAGGAGTATATTCATATTTTTATCTGTAGCAATGCAAACTATTATTTTGTCCTACCGACGAATCGGTCGAACATATTCCAGATCTCTGGATCCTCTGATCCCAGACGCCAGAGGGAGATATTTTTGATACCAGATGATTCGAGGAGTGAGAGCTCATGTTGTATTGTTGAGGCATCGAGATACCAGACGACATGATCTCTTCCTGATCTATCGAGGTAATAAAATACTGGATTAGCACTCGAGGGATCAACGAGTCTAGTAGCTACGGATTCTCGTATGAGTGTATGTATTTTTGGGAGAGTGAGTGAGGTGGCACCCGTTTCTCAGAAAATCCAGTCATATCCGTAGTTTCCGAGAATTATCACTATCTTATCTCGAGGGATCGATCGAGTAGCCAGGCGGACTCATCTAGCGAACCAGTCTCGTGACGCTATCGGTCCAGGATTTGACCCTCACCAGTGTTCATCGTATGCCATGAGGAATACGAGATCGACACGTCTGGCGATCTCTCCGAGATTATAGAGAGGATCGGAGAGTGGGACATCGACAGAGAGTATCTTTCCTATCCTATGGAGTCGTGATGAGAGCTCTCCGAGGAAGAGCAGATAATACGGAAATATCTCCTCATCGAGCACCTCGAAATCAATATTGATACCACTAATATCCTGCTGTATAGCGAAGTTACGGAGTTGTATTCATAGATTTCTGCGTTTTGTGGTATTACTCAGTATGCTATAGAGGAGATCCCTATCCCAGATATCACTCACTGGATTGTAGTTGTTGATGAGGATATGGAGTGGGAGATTGGGAGCATGATTCATGAGATATTCTTGTGTCCTCTTGAATTTGCTTGGATTGATGAGTTCTATCCCACTTCCAGTGATGGTGAGCTCTTCCATGATGAGAGCATCGATGTGTACTCGGTTCTGGATGAGCGATGTGAGTGTCGAGTTATCCCATTCCACTCAGAATGCATAGACTATTTTTTTCTCAGGAGATAAATTGCCAATAGCAATAGGTGTAGGACTCAGTATGGGAGAGGGCATTCTCATGATAGACGGAAGTGGTATGTATATCTGATATGGACTGATGATACTTTGGTATATTCCAGGTAGAGGGAGAGTCACTATATATATGAGGCTCAACATAGCGATAGAGAGTAGTCAAAATACCCAATTTTCTCTCCAACCTCATCCCCATGATGCATCCAAAAAATCAATAGAATTCATATATTGCCAGATATATACTATATCCCCAAGAGGTGCAATTATATCTATTTTCGTATTCATTACAATGAAATATACAACAGACTCTCATCGCTCTCGAAAACCTCAGAAACTGTTGTAATCAGATCCTTTTTCTATACTATCTCAGGAGATGATAGTCTCTTGTTTTTCTGATTCCTCTATTCACCCATCATGTCAAAAAATATTCTCATTTGTATCTTAGCGGTTTTCGCTTCGATTTTTGTTATTGCGTTCGGTATGACGACGTATCGCTACTACCAGGCGATCCACTCCGATGATCCGATCAGTCCATACCTCCTCGTAGAAAAATGAACCGCAACGATCACACGGGGTAAGATCGCCATCGATATGACTACTCCTGAGTCCTATGAAGTACAGGAGTGAGATATTATCATCACCCGAGCAGATTCTCTGTCATTGATTGCTTGGCCAGATCACTCGACGACACGTCTGGGTCCCAATTCTCGATTGACTATCGAGCGGATGCGAGTAGCAGATGACTATAGTAGTATAGAGCTCGTGGCATCACTCGAGTCCGGCAAGTCATGGTCGAATATTGTCCGTACATTGTATCCTGATTCTCGAGTTGAGTTTCATTTGCCACGCAATGGTACGGTGGCGGGAGTCCGTGGTACGGTATTCGAGATCAATCTGGACGCGAACTATATCCACTCGATCGATCATAGTGTGACGCTCTCGAACTCGATAGGTCAGCTCGTGACGCTCCTGCCGGGTGATGCGGTAGCCGCGAACAATATCCTCACAAAAATCGGGACAAAACTCGATACCACCTGGATCACTGCCAACACCATCGCAGATGCTGCCTTCATGCAGATCCGCAATACTGAGCTCCGGGATACCTATACTCGGCTCTCGAGTTCCTCAGGTGGGATATTTGATCTATGGGATCGGTTCATGCGTTGGGTGCTTTCATTTTTCCCATCATTTGATGCCATACCTACACTCTCGGCAATCAGCTCTGGAGATATTGCGAATATGACGGGTATATCACAGACGAGTATGATGCGTTGGTATCAATCATTTCAGAGTACAGATTTTGTACAAGAACGGGATCAATTCCGTGGAGCGATTATCACATTGCAAGACAAGTTGATAGGCGGTGATCAGATCATAGAGAGTCTCACACGAGGAGCGATGTGGGATATGCTCGCATCTACAGGTACTACGCTACAAAACACAAAATGACTCCTCGATACCTACGCTCGCAAGACGGGGACGACGCTCGATATGATCATGTCTGGAGCTCGTAGTATCGATACTAGTACGATCACGGAGGGTGGACGAGCTATATATGAGAGATTGATGAGATAGTTTTTTCGCATTTTCTTTTGACAAATGCCC
>JAYTJD010000199.1:0-2677 GCA_043731405.1 Candidatus Altimarinota bacterium | reverse complement strand
AGACCGTAGAGCTCCATGAGGATGATGTTGGTGACTCATCTCTCTATCTCAAGGAAGGTACTATTGTGGATCTCCAGACATTCGAGGGCAAGTTCATCGGTATCATGCTCCCACTCCGTGTCACTCTCCTCGTGACTGAGGCTGAGCCATCAGTAGCAGGTAATACAGCGGATGGCAAGATCGATAAGCTCGTCAAGCTCGAGACTGGTCTCGAGCTCCGAGTCCCAGGATTCGTCAATCAGGATGAGTCTATCGTGATCAATACTGAGACTGGTGAATACCTCGAGCGAGCAAAATAATATTCTACAGTACATGAAAAAATCCCTGAGCAATCAGGGATTTTTTTTGTTATTATTTCTTTTTTGTCATCCTGTAAGGATCCCTTTCAGTGTAGAGATATCTCTCCTTACTTTTTGGATAAAAAGTAACAAAAATCTTCAGAGTCTTCCATGTTTCATTTTGTTATCTGTTCTCATCTCTATTTCCTAAATTGCAAAAACTCGCTACGCTCAAACAGTTCGCAATTTTACGGAAATATTCACTGACAGATACTCAAAATTCACATAAGGAAGAAGCAGTGGGAAAGAAAAAATTTCTATTTTTAGAGAGAAAGTATAGATAAAAAATTCCTCCCTCAATCAAATATCCGATTCTCGATTACTCGATATCCTGTCTCTTCGAATAACTCTGCGAGCTCATCAACAGTGAATCCATGATAGTACCGGGAGTATGCCCCGATTTTGATATCATAGTCCCCATCTCACCTGTGACTCGTCTCATATTTTGCCTGATCTCGGAGATTCCAGTTTGTCATATATATACGACCATTTGGACTGAGGAGTTTTTTTGCATCATTGAGTACTTGGATTCTCTCTGCTTGTGTCTCAAGGTGATGAAAAGAAGCCAGGAAGAGAAGAGAGTTGAAAGAACGATACACTATATTTATATCCTGCATACCTATTACCTCGAATTGATCCTCGGGATGGAGTTTGCGAGCCTCTCATATCATTCATTCAGAACTATCGATGCCTATATATTCTTGGAACTGAAGTTCTGATCCTGCCACTTCTTCGAGGAATCTCCCATTCCCACAACCGACATCGAGTATACTATAGGGAGTATGTTGTATCATATCTGTTATAATATATTCCAGCTCTGGCCAGTGGAGATTTTTGCGACTATTCGAGAATGTAGTAGCGAATGCGTCGTAGGACATAGTCTAGTCAAAAATACTGTTCCATCCCTTGAGATAGTAGCGGCGAAATGCAACCATGATAAAAAATATTAGGTTTGCGAAAAATAAATATCACCAAAATATCATGTTTTCCATATTCTGAAAACTAGAGAGAGAGAGAGTAGTGTAAATATTTGCCCCACAGCACTCATAAAATAGATAAGTATACTTTCAGTCCATGGTTGTAGTCATCACTTCTTAAAAGTTGGTAAAAACGCCACAAAATCAATAATAGCCGTGAATATGATAGTGTTGAGAATATTTCATGAATAGATCCAGTAGAATATCAGTCAAAATCATAGACCAAGACAAATATAATCAAACCAATTTATTGAAAGTAATCTCATCCGTCCTATCCCATAAAGAGTAGCAAATGTGAGTGATATAAGCATCAATAGGTTTGGAATCAGGGCATAATATTCATGATTTTTCCATATCACAAATACATTAAATCCAACCAATATACACCAGATTATGTATGTAAAAATATGAGGAATGGTTCTTCCTGCAAATACATCTTTCCAATAAGGAATAGCCCCGATGAGGTATATTCCTGTACTTATGAGTGCAAATCCAAGCTCTTTCTCCATATTTTATTTCTTAGGAAACAATCGCTCGAGTGTTTTTTGATTTTTTCTCCAGTTTTTGTCGACTTTGACTCGGAGTGCGAGGAATACCTTTTTCCCGAATATCTCCTCGAGGACGATGCGAGAGGCGGTTCCGATATCTTGGATTTTCTTCCCTCATTTGCCGATGATGATCGTCTTCTGAGAATCCGTCTCCGTATTGATATAGGCTTGGATTGAGAGCATTGGGAGTTTTCACTTCTTGTTCTTTGGGACAAAGCCCTCAGGAGTAAGATCACTCATATCTGGGATGATGAGCTCGTCGGTACCGTTCTCGATGCTGCCGATCTCCACATAGCACGCATAAGGGATCTCCTCACCGAGTCCAGCGAAGAGCTGCTCACGGATCACCTCAGAGATACGCAGATCCATCGTCTGATCAGTGTACTGATCCTCCTCGTAGAGGTATGGTCACTCAGGGAGCTCTGCTGCGATAGCATCGATGAGCTCAGTAAATCCTGTACCATTCACGCTATCGATCTTGTAGTCGATATCCTTACCGAGGTATCATTTTTCGAGATCTTGCTTGGTCTCGATTCTCAGTATTGGCTTGGTCATATGCGATAGTGCTGTATCAATACGCTCGTCCTCGGCACCCTGTACGCGAGTTGGGTCGATGAGACGGAGGACGATATCTGCGTCACGTAGTCCAGCAAATGCCTGAGCATTGATAAGGGTGTGGATCTCGTTCGATTTTTGAGAGCCGAACTGCTCATTTGCATCGTGGTGTATTCCTGGAGTATCGAGGAATATGATCTGGATTCACTTCTCCGCATCAGTATAGATCCCAGGGATGGTCCGCTGAGTGGTCTGTGGG
>JAYTJD010000198.1:0-2703 GCA_043731405.1 Candidatus Altimarinota bacterium | reverse complement strand
TTGCGAGCAACTCAGAGAGATTTTTTTGCAAAGCTCCGTATTTTTCTAAAAGGATGAATGATCATGGATATCAATCCAGCACTTGCATGAGAGTGAGGAGGATGAAAAATGAATCCAAAAATAACTCAAAATCTCTATCGACTCTGAATAGACGCTCATCTGACTTGAAATTCAGATAAAAAATAACCTTGACTTTCTGGATTTTTTCATATAATCCTGTCATTCACTCAGGCAGATACCCGATTTTGTTTCTCCATTTGTCCTGAGTATTCTCGTCAATCTGTCCTCATTTTCTTGTACTTGCCTTCTTGTCATGGAGCAGTTCGAGCGGTAGATATTGCGGGAAGAAGTGTATCCACATTTTCTAACATCTACTTACATGGCAAAAAAACAAGAAACGAAGGTTTCTTCTCTCACACCTCCAGTATCAAAGCTTGGGGAAATTTATAGTGATCAAGGGAGATATTACTTCAACGATGATCGTACGATCCTCGAGCTCCCAGGACTCATCGAGGTACAACTCGATAGTTATGCGGACTTCCTCAAAACAAGACTAGACAAAGCATTCAACGAGGTATTCCCGATCGAGGACTTCTCAGGAGAGAAGATCGCTGTCTACTACAAGGGATACTCACTCGAAGAGCCAAAATACTCTGTATCTGACTGTAAACGAAAGAATCTCAACTACGAGGCTCCTCTCAAAGCCAGGTTTGAGATGCTCAACAAGCAATCTGGTGAGATCAAAGAACAGGATGTCTACCTCGGTGGTATTCCCCTCATGACGGATATGGGAACATTTATCGTCAACGGTATCGAGCGTGTGATCGTCAACCAGATCATCCGCTCTACTGGTATGTTCTTCACTCCAGATCAGAAGAATCCTGGACTATTCGCAATGAAGGTCATCCCTCAACGTGGATCATGGTTCGAGATCGAGATCGAGAAACGAGGAGTCATCAATGTGAAAATCGACAAAAAACGAAAAATACCTATCTCAGTACTCCTGAGAGCATGGGGATATGAGTCTGATGCAGAAATATTGAACGAATTCAAGGGAGAAGATGAGTGGATCACCAAGCATATCTCTCTCACTCTCGAGAAAGATAAGACAAAAACTCGTATGGAGGCCCTCTATACGATCTACAAGCTCCTTCGTCCAGGAGATCTCGGTACAGATGAACGTGTAGAGCAGCTGTTTCAGACGACATTTTATGATCCAAAAAAATTCGAACTTGGGCCTGTGGCTCGTATCAAGATCAACCGAAAACTCTCAAAGCACTTCGCAGAGCACAAGGCAGCATCTGAGAATGCAGAGACTGAGCAGTTCCTCATCCGTGAAGATATCATGTCAGGTCTCAAGTACCTCCTCTCACTCTGTGATGGACGTCCTGGATATCATATCGATGATATCGATCACCTCGAGAATCGTCGAGTCCGCTCAGTCGGTGAGCTCGTCTACGACAAGGTCAAGGTCGGTCTCGCTCGTATGGAGAAAATTGCGAAGGATCGTATGACGATCATCGCTGATCTCGAAGAAGCAGTACCAGGATCATTCATCAACTCGCGACCTATGATCGCTGTGATGAGAGAGTTCTTCGGTACCAATCAGCTCTCACAGTTCATGGATCAGTCGAATCCGTTGTCAGAGCTCGCCCACAAGCGTCGTGTGACAGCACTCGGAGTTGGAGGTCTCACTCGTGAGCGTGCCTCATTCGAAGTACGTGATGTCCATCCTACTCAGTACGGACGAATCTGTCCGATCGCGACTCCAGAGGGACCAAATATTGGTCTCGTTCTCCACTTTGCATCATATGCTCGTGTCGATCAGTACTGATTCATCACGACTCCGTTCCGAGTCATCCAACATGAGGTCAAACTCGTTGAGGCAGAACTCCTCAATCGTATCACTCTCAATGATATCGTAGACGCAAAAGGTAAGGTCATCGTCCCAGAAAAGACCCTCATTACCGCAGTAGTGGCTCTCGATATCATCAAGCACATCAAATCTGAAACTATCGAGGTACGTGGATTTGTCACTGATGCGTATACATATTTCGATGCATATGAAGAGAGGGAACTCGTCATCACCGAGGCAAATACTGCTGTAGATGCATTCGGGAACTTTACCGAGACTCGTCTCTCTGCTCGCAAGGCCTCTGAGGCAACTATCTCTCATGTCCGCCAGGTGACACATATTGATGTCTCTCCGAAGCAGCTCATGAGTGAGACGACAACTCTGATTCCATTTCTCGAACATGATGATGCGACTCGTGCCGAGATGGGAACGAACATGATGCGACAGGCGGTACCATCTATCCGAGCTGAGGCTCCGATCGTCGGTACGGGTATGGAGCGTCTCATCGCTGAGGGATCAGGATACGTGGTGAAGGCAACTGATGATGGAGAGGTGATCTGAGTCGATGCGAAGCATATCACGGTTCTATACTCAACTGGAAAGAAACAAACTTATGCACTTCGCACTTTTGAAAGGTCAAATCATGATATGCTCATCCACCAGTGGGCTCGAGTACATAGTGCTGACAAGTTCATCAAGTGACAGATCCTCGCTGATGGTCAGGGTATCGACAATGGTGAGCTCGCCGTCGGACGCAATCTCACGGTCGCCTATATGCCATGGGAAGGGTACAACTATGAGGATGCGATCATCATCTCGGAGAAGGTCATGCAAGATGACTACTTCAC
>JAYTJD010000197.1:0-2704 GCA_043731405.1 Candidatus Altimarinota bacterium | reverse complement strand
TCTCCCGAGTACTCGGGAGAAGGAATTTTTTTAGTACGTGACTCGTCTTTTGGGATGTAGTATCTCCGACAGATTCTGTGGCTTGTACTCCATATGGCGAGAGATAGAGAGGAGTATCCCGACACCGATCATGAGGGCAAATAGTGATGATCCACCATAGCTGACGAATGGGAGAGTCACACCAGTGAGTGGGACGATATTGAGATTGACTCCGATATTGATCGAGGCTTGGATAAGTATCCAGATAGTGATACCGAGTGCGAGATATCTCGCAAATGGATCCTTCACAGACCGAGCAATCAGAAATCCTCGATGTGTGATCATCAGATATATCCCGATCAATATGATGGCTCCGAGGAAACCGAGCTCCTCGACAATTACCGAGAAAATAAAGTCTCATTGTACTTCAGGGAGGTATCCGAATTTTTGTATTGATTTGCCGAATCCGAGTCCAAAAAATCCACCAGATCCGATCGCGATCAGCCCCTGTTTCATCTGATAGTCTTTGTCATCTCGGTTATTCGTCTCGACGATCGAGTGACTCGTACGGAAAAAGTTATCAATTCGCTGTGAAATATAGCCAACTCCAGTACTCGGTACCATTTTACCGATACCGTATACGGCTGTCGCACCTATGAACGCGATCACAATCGCTGCTATGATGTATCTCAGATTCCCTCCTCCGACAAAATAGAGAGCAATAGTCACTGGAGCGAGAATCAATATAGATCCAAAATCAGGCTGGAATATGAGGAGTACAAATACGAGTCCAACATAGACAAAATACGGGATAAATCCCATATACGTATCAGCGATCATGGCTCGTCGTTTTTTCAGGAAATATGCGAGCATGATGAGGAGTCCTATCTTCATGAACTCGACTGGCTGGAGTGATGGGAGTCCTGGGAGATCGATCCATCCTTTCGCTCCGTTGTACTCCGTACCGATGATGAATACCATCGAGAGGAATACGAGACTAGCTACAAATATATGACGAGCGTATTTCTCGAAAAAATGATACGGAATCTTGGAACAGATGACCATGATGAGTATTCCCATACCCACATTGAACATGGTACGCAGGAGATAAAAATAGTTCTGAGTCTCACCGAGATTGCCGAGTGCAACCATGCGAGATGTCACCTTGAACGACGAATATACACTCACAGAACTGATCATCACCATCCCGAATATGACGAGGGCGAGGATGAGGAACACGAGAGTGGTGTCGATACTTTTTTTCTGCATTGGCAATATTGGGTCAAAAAAACCGAGAATATTCTCGGTTGTTAAGTGATGAGAACTACGCTCTCTTGCGGACGAAGAGAAGTGCGGATGCTGATATGGCAGCGAGGATGATGAGGATCGTTGTCGGAGTTCCTGTAGCTGGGAGTGCTTCAGTATCTTCTGGTTTTGTGATAGATCCAGATGCTGACCCTGATTGTGTCATGGTAGGCTTTGCAGCTCCTGAACCAGCGATCACTGCACTCGGATTGGATGGAGCATTGAGTGCAGCCCCCTTGAGAGTGACTGGCACTGAGAACTCTCGGATAGAGTCGATACCCGCCTTGATAGTCATCTCAGTTGTCGAGAGAGCTGATGTGATAGTGAGGACATATGATGCACCAGCCGTGAGGGCTATAGAGGTCTTGACCGTAGCTATGTTCGCTATAGTAGAGCCGGTGATAGATGCGATACGGACACTCTCATTGGTTGCCTGATCGATGATACGTACTCGGAGTGAGTCGATCTGGATGGCCTGATTGAACTCGAGACCTACGGTCATAGCATCAGTGACTGATACTGTCGAGAGGAGGAGTGGAGTATCCTCAGTCGTCTGAGTAGTCACTATTGGTGCTGGAGTAGCAGTACCTGTAGTAGTCTCTGCAGCAGATACGCTAGATACGAATACGAGAGAGAGAGCTACGAGAGCAATGAGAGGAGATCGTGTCATAGGATATGGAGATGAAGATATAAAAACTGAGAATCAGTGTAGCAAAAACAATCAGAAAGGCAAGAAAAAGGAGAGCTTGAAAATGCTATTTTGTATGTACGAAGTCTATTTAGTATTTAAAATACTATTTTATACGGAAAAAGATGGGGAGTTTTTTATTTTCTCTGAATCTGTGAGTTTCATTAAAATATGCAGTCGATGGTCAACCATCGAGATTGAGTACCGTGATAGGATCGACTCAGAATCGTGGATCGATGCGTATCTGTTCTCCCATTTGAGTCAATGAGACCTTTTTGTGAAAGACAAAAAAATACACCTTTCCACTCTGCGTCTTACCTATCAAGGTCCGCTCGTGTGATTCACGAGCATGCCACGACTTACCCAAATCTTGCAAAACATTGCCTGAGAGAACGAGAGGTCCTGCTTGAAATGCCTTGCAATCTGTCATTGCGAGGCACGAAGCAATCCAGGATTTTATTTGATTGTTCGAAATTATCTCCATCTGATTACCTGAAAAAAATAGTCCATGTGAGAGGTTCGGATCATATAATTGGAATCACGATACTTCTCTCCCCTCTTCGATCCAGAGTCCTGCAGGATAATAGACTCCAGAGTCCGTCACTCAGAAGTATGATCCATTGATCACCGTACTCCCAGATATATAGTAGTCTCGGGCTGTATGAGTTGCACCAGAGTCAAAAAATATCTCGAATCCATGAGGAGCCTCTATGGTTATGAGATTCTCTTCAA
>JAYTJD010000196.1:0-2713 GCA_043731405.1 Candidatus Altimarinota bacterium | reverse complement strand
TGTTGTTTTGGAAGTGATTTTACTTGCAATACTTGACAGTATAGTTACAATCGGACTAAAGTCACGGGGTTTTTGTATCCCAATGTCTGGAAATAAATTTTTATAACGAAGAAATTCGCTGTTTTTCAGAGATTCTTATTGTCTCACACATCTCGCATTTGCGAGCTCTCCAGTAGTCGATCTCTGGAGCTGGAGCCCAGTATCTGTATATGCCCACTGATATCCGCTATTCACGTATCCATAGTCCGTACCGGTGGTATTGTATCCTGCATAGCTAGATCCGATATGCATCACGGTCGGTGTCCCCCCATCCATCGTCGATGTCCAGTATGCAGCACTGACTGGGAGACGAGAGGTGATCGTCACATCTCCAGCAGAGTTGCGAGATGCCTGGTAGGCTCAGTTTGATTGGAGTCCGACTATACTCGTGATTGTAGAGTTATTGGCTCTGGCATATGCCTGGAGTGTTTCCCACTCTCCACGATTCGGGAGTCGATATCCGCTCGCACATGGACCAGTAGTCCAGGCACTCGTCATTGACTGCTTGCCCATCCACTCGAGAGATGTATTATATCCATTGGAAGAGGTGAATGTGGACTGCGTATCTCCAGCAAAGAACCATCCTGATCGGGTAGTAGATCCTACATTGCGGTCGAGTGCATTGCATGATGCCCAGATTTGACCTCCGATGACGATATCTGCAGTAGAACAACCTGGATAGGTAGATGAAAAGGACCCATAGTTATTCTGAGTACACTGGTATATATTATTGATAATTGTACAGACCTGATTGTTGTTGTGTGGAGTCTGGTAATAGGTGTTATTGTAATAACTATTGTT
Organism: Candidatus Altimarinota bacterium; assembly: GCA_043731405.1. GTDB lineage: Bacteria > Patescibacteriota > Gracilibacteria > BD1-5 > UBA2023 > JABFSX01. The sequence continues at coordinate 1,873 of JAYTJD010000196.1, read as the reverse complement.
ATTGGTAGTAGTATTGAAATAATAATAGTATCCAGGATTCGGCGACGAATAGTAGGTATATCCAGCTAAATGCGTTGGAGAAAAATAATACTGTCCCTGCTGCGAATAATAGGATGGTGTAGTGGTTTGGGTTGGGATATTGTTATAATAGTAGTATCCAGGAGTTGGGGTCGAATAATACGTATATCCCGATACATAATTCTGAGAATAGTAATACGTACTACCAACAGAGGTATGAGTTACTTGTACTGGAGTCTGGTATATCGGGGCTTGGTAGTATGGATTATGATAGGTTGAAGTTTGCTGATAATAGGGAGACTGGGATGTTGGAGTTTGCTGGTAATACGGAGACTGAGTATTATGCCCCTTTCGGATACGGATACTCGCATCAGCGACTGGAGCCATGGTGACAAAAAGTAAACAAATCGAGATGAGAATCGATATGATTTTTTGCATATTTTGTAAATTATAGTACATCCTATATACTCTTATTTATAAATTTGTCAAATTTAAATTTTCATTTCCGATATACAATTCTTGTATTTATTTTGGCATATAAAAATAATCCCCTCGAGATTTGTTAGAGATTTTTTTTAGTATTTTGTATTACTATCTGCCGGCTGCTGCCTCGAGAAGAGCTGTCTGATCCGCGATTGCGAGAGCATCGAGGATATCTCCGAGATCTCCCATCATGATGACTGGTAGATTCGGGAAGTTCTGATTGATACGATGATCCGTGAGTCGGTCTTGTGGGAAGTTGTAGGTACGGATCTTCTCACTGCGATCTCCTGATCCGACGAGGGCGAGACGAGTCGCTCCTTCGAGCTTGGCCTTCTTTTCTTCCTCTATTGCGTATATTCGCGACTTCAGTACTGACATCGCTGTGAGCTTGTTCTGGAGCTGTGATCGCTCGTTCTGACACTCGGCAACGACTCCTGTCGGGAGATGGACGATACGGATCGCAGAGTTCGTCTTGTTGACGTGCTGACCTCCTGCACCACTCGCTCGACACGCCGAGATCTCGAGATCCTCTTCTCGGATGACGATATCGATCTCCTCTGCCTCGATCATGACAGCGACAGTTGCTGTAGAGGTATGGACTCGACCATTTTTCTCAGTCTCTGGTATCCGCTGGACTCGGTGGACTCCTGACTCGTATTTGAACCGAGCATAGGCACCAGCCCCTCCCTCGATTTTGAATATCCCTTCTTTGTACCCACCGGCATCGTTCCATGATTCACTCATGACTTCGAGTGTATATCACTCTTTGCGGGCAAATACCTTGTACGCCTCAGCGAGTTCATGAGCAAAGAGTCCTGCTTCATCTCCACCGACTCAGGCTCGGACTTCGAGGATGATATTCTTGCTATCGTTGGGATCTTTTGGTAATAGTGCTATCTTGATCGCCTCTTCGAGCTCTGGAATACGCTTGTCCGCAGCGGCGATCTCGCCTTTCATCATCTCGAGCATCTCAGGATCCTTCTCATCTGTCACAAGTGTCTTGAGCTCATCATAGTTAGCGTAGAGCATCTTGTACTCACGGTAGAGTTCTACTGTCAGTTGGATGGATTTTTTCTTCTGATTAGTCGCTTTGAGTCGCTTCAGATCGGCATAGATCGTCGGATCCATGAGCTCATTTTCGAGGGATTCGTATTCAGTGATGATGTTGTCGAGGGAGAATTTCATACCAGCAGTATATAGAAAAATCGAAAAAGTCGAGGCGGAATTCGTGTATTCTCGCTTTGACTTCGGCTCATTTTTCTATACTATCTCAGTGTATGCCTCGGTGGCGGAATTGGTATACGCGGAGGTCTCAAAATCCTCTTCTGCAAAGAATGCGGGTTCAAGTCCCGCCCGAGGCACCATACAATAA
>JAYTJD010000195.1:0-2717 GCA_043731405.1 Candidatus Altimarinota bacterium | reverse complement strand
TCAATCACTGGAGCAGGGACTACTGTAGTAGTGGTAGTTATAGGGGCTGGTGTGACTGTGGTATTCACTACTACTGGAACCACATTGGCAGATACAGTACCACTCGCTGTCGCTGCCATATGGATGAGAGCATCGAGTTGCTCCTTGGTCACACAGGTCTCGTTGCCAGCTTTGCCAATACAGAGCGTCTCAGTGTGAGTCTCTCGTACCCATATCTGGTCGAAGTATCCATGAAGTGCAGTGATCTGGAGGACGATGAGATCTCGGATGAGATGGACTCATGTCATGATCGCCCTGATGATCGTCTCCCGTACATCCCGGGCAGTGTTCGTGAGTGCCTCGAGGTAGTCGGTATTTGACTCTGCTACGCTCTGAGATACTGGGACGAGGACTGGAGGAGTCGTAGTCGACGTCGTGATCACTGGAGAGCTGACGAGAGTAGATCCTGGGACACTATAGGTCGGAGTCGGAGCTGTACTTGTTCCATCTGTCGTGAGTGTACCTGTAGCAGTGATGACATCGTCATAGACTCCATCGAAGTAGGTATTCTGGATGAATACCATCACAGTCCCCTCAGATCCACCTGCGAATCCTGTGAGTGCCTTACCGATCGCGTGTCCAGCACGAGTTGCTTTCATACCTACACCTGGGATATCCGATGTCGTGATATAGTCACCAGGACGGATATCTCCGTTCTTCGTAGATATCTTGACCGGCACACGACCAGAGAGACCGACGATGACTGACTTGCCCTCTCCATCTGCCTCACCGATCACGAGTCCTGGCTTGGTTGAGACGATACCGAGAGACTTGGTATCATAGGCCTTGGTTGACTTGCGAATCTGAGAGACTCCATCACCCGTGAGTGAGACGATATCTCCCTCTGCCACTGTTCCATCTTGTGCATAGTAGACCTCGGCGAGATCAGCACCAGTGACCTTGTATGCGAGTACCGTACTCCCTGCTCGGGCAATACTCGTACCCGATACCGCGAACTGTGACCACTGGAGTGTGACCGTCCCGGCTGTTGCACCATTGACGATAGTCGCAAATGCCTGGTATGGATCATCGAGTCCTGATCCAGCGATCAGACCAGTAGCAACTCCACATCCGAGATTCGCCTGAGCAGTAGCACCTTCTGCATCATACGCTGAGAATTTACAAGCTGCTCCTGCTGGTGCTGTCACCGCGAACTTCATATCTGCTGCTGTAGGTGAGATCACATGGAGATTGTACTGGATGACCCATTTCTCATTTGCCGCTATGTTGATCGTGAGATCGTTGAGATTCACCAGTGTAGTCGAGACACTCGTGACATCTGTGAGCATTCTCTGTACGATATTGTTGTTTCCTGCATCAGCTCCACACTCGAATTTTTTGGTAGTAGAGTTGTATGCCAGCTTGTCTGTGATCGAGTTACAAGAAGTAAGTCCTGCACCCTCGAGAGTCGAGACTCCGAGGTTGACTCCTCCGTCAAATGTCTTGTTCCCAGCAAATGTCTGAGCCGTAGTTGAGACGATACCAGGATTGGTCGCATCTGCTGTCTGGAGGATCAGGTTGGATCCTGAGATCACCGCTCCATTCGCCGACTTGGCGACCGAGTCGAGAGTACCGATTGCGAGAGTGACACCAGTGGTATCTATACCACAGGCCCATGCGGCACCATTGTATTTGAATATCTCACCAGTAAGACATCCATTGGTTGCAAAGTCTGCAAAGAGGAGGGTACCATTGAGAATCTTCGTAGAGGTCACGGCACCTACTCCGATCGTGAAGAGTCCAGCATTCGAGAGGGTTGCATCTCCTGAGAGTGTCTGAGCGGTTGGGATATTTGACGCATTACCGATCCAGATATTCCCGTTGGTGAGACTGTTTGAGAGCTTGTTATTGAACGTATTCCAATCGGTACTCGAGAGGTATCCATTGGTTCCAGTGGTTGCTTGTCCGATTGTGAATGCTCCTGTTGTGTTGTTGTATGCGAGCGGACCTGATGCTGAGAGTGAGAGTCGAGCACGAGCATCGCTATAGTAGAGATTGGTTCCCTCAGTGAGATTGGTTGTCGACTTGAGTCCAAATGCAGTGTCAAAACGAGACTGAGTGTAGTAGAGATTGGTTCCCTCAGTGACCTGAGTAGTCGTGTAGTCACCAGACTGAGCGGTGATGGCACCAGCTCGTCCGAAGACTGAAGCAACGAGAGCTGCTGGGATAGCGGTATTGGTCACACTCGTGATGCGTCCCTGGGCATCAGTGGTGAATACTGGGATCTGAGTTGCTGATCCATAGGTTCCAGCTGTTCCTACATTTGTCAGGGCAAAATTATTGAGAGTTCTCGCGATACCAGTCGAGGCAGTGAGTACATCTGAGATTGTATTTCCTACACGAGAGAGTCCTGTATTGAATGTGAGGACAGACTCCTTGGAGTTGAATGTATTCCAATCAGTGTTCGAGAGGAGACCAGCAGTGACAGTTGCCGTAGATGCGAGAGGGATATTGAGTGTATGAGTTGAGCCTGCAGAGACGAATGCAGGAGTCGTACCAGCGAACCCATTGGCAAATGACTGGATACCTATCGTAAGTCCACCGAGAGAAGTGATTCATCCTCAACTCACACCGAGAGAATCCGTAACCAAAACGACATCACCGTTAGCATCAACGGAAAGTACTTTTGTACCTGATGCTCATGCCGTACTCGAGGATGTCAGATTGGTGAATCTGAG
>JAYTJD010000194.1:0-2725 GCA_043731405.1 Candidatus Altimarinota bacterium | reverse complement strand
CAGTAAAATCAGCTCGAAAATCTGAGCAAAAACACTCCAAAATTTGCAGTATTTTTTCCTCTGAAAATCGGGTGTTTTTCCGAAGTGTATTTTTTAGCCTCATAGAGAGTAGTATAAGCGATTTCTGTTGAAATCAACTACTCTAGACCCTTGGTATATCTATTTTTGGTGCATGACGTGGATTCAATCCCTTCCTATTACCATGATTTCTTGCAGGTTTCATTTTCTTTTTGGCATGGATGGTGATGCTATGGAAAACTGAAAGAATACCCTTAATTTGGTACAGGATACGACTATATTCGTTTACTATTGCTATAGGCACAATTATATTCGGAATAATATTTGACTGGTTTATATAGTATCTCATATTCGTAACATTTAAATTTTCTCATTCATCATGTCCATCCGCCCACACATCTTCTACGAATTCACTCGTGCACTCTGTTCTCAGTGTCTCAAAACCGTTGATGCCAAGATCATCTTCCAGGATGATCGAGTCTATATGCTCAAGCATTGTTTCGAACATGGAGAAGAGCGAGTCCTCATCGCGACGGATATCGCCTATTTCAAGAGCCAAAAGGACTACTACAAACCTGGAGATCAGTGTGATGTATTCTCGACTGAGACTATCAATGGATGTCCCCATGATTGTGGGATATGTCCAGATCATGAGCAACATGCCTGCCTCTCGATCGTCGAGATCACTGACAAGTGCAATCTGTCTTGTCCAGTGTGCTTCGCAGGCTCTGATCCAACACGAGATCACAAGTCGATCGAGGAGGTCGAGGCGATGTTCGATACCATCTGTAGACACGAGGCAGAGCCCGATGTAGTACAGATATCAGGAGGCGAGCCCACTATCCATCCAGATTTCTGGGAGATACTTGACCGAGCCAAAAAAAGACCATTTCGCTATCTCATGGTCAATACCAATGGCATCAAGATTGCCGAAGATGAGTTATTCGCCAAGCAGCTCGCCACCTATCAGCCCAATTTTGAGGTCTATCTCCAATTCGACTCGTTCGATAGTGACTACCTCCGCAAGCTCAGAGGAGCTGATCTGACAAAAATCAGAATGAAAGCCATCGAAAATCTCAACAAATACAATGTCTCCACTACTCTCGTCGTAGTCGTCGAGAAGTGACAAAACGATCATGAGATCGGTAAGATACTCGAGTTCGCGAGCCAGCAACCCTGTATCCGAGGAGTGACATTCCAGCCAGTTCAGGGAGAGTGACGCACCGCAGGATATGATCCAGCCACAGATAGATCTACGCTCACCGAGGTGAGACAGGCTATACTCGACCAGTTTCCTACATTCGAGGGTCGGGATATCGTACCGCTCCCCTGTCATCCAGAGAATATCGCTATGGGATATGCACTCAAGGTAGACAAAAAATTGATGCCACTCGGACGATATATCGATCGAGATGATCTACTCAAGTGATCTGAGAATACGATAATTTTCGAAAAGAATCCAGAATTTAAAAAACATTTTTTTGATCTGTTCTCTCTCTCAAAAAACGGATCTGGAGCAGCAAGCTGCTTCTCGAGTCTGCTATGTTGTCTGCCCAATATATCACTCACACAGAAAATCGGCTATAACAATATATTCCGTATTCTCATCATATCGTTCATGGATCGCTATGATCTCGATATCAGGTCAGTGAAGCGAGCCTGTGTGATGTTCCCTCAGGCAGATGGGAAGATGTATCCATTTGATACATTCAATCTGTTTTACAGACAGAAATACGATCGAAAGAAACGAATACAAGCAGAGAAAGAAAAACACAAGTAAATCGGTTCTATATTTGCACATTTTTGGGTTATTTGATATACTACTGTCAAATAACCTTTTATTATGCTATACCCCAGAAACAAAATCATAACCAAATTCTGAGAACTGCTCACGAGTACGACGAGTCAGTATATTGCTCTTGTATGAGGAGTCGGTGTTGGTAAGTCTACTTTTGTGGAATTGATCAAAAACTCTGATATTCTTTCTGGATATAGCGTAGACTCGATTTTTGTCACGAATGAATCCTCTCTTGAATCAGTCACACTATCGAATTCTGAGGCGAATCTCATCTTCATTGATTCTGATATTTTACTCAATATTGATATTATTCGGACATTTATTGAATCAAATTCGTCCGAATCAAAGATAATCTTCACAAGTGAGGTGATGATCGAGATGAGTGATGTTGAGAATTTTGCCATCAGTGGTATATCGTATCGAGAATACGCCGAGTGAACTGGTGAGATCGTCGATGTAGGGAATATCATGTCAGGAAACAGCGATATATCTCGACAAAATGAGCTCCGTGATACCTATATCCATCTCGGGCAATATGCAGACAATCTCAATGATCCAGAACATATTCAGATCACATTCTCAGATAAAGTAGCACTTATGAATATAGAATTGTTCAAAAAAGAAGAATGAGACTTTATCGAATTCATCCGTACCCTCGCGATGAATGTGGGAGATATATTCAAGGAGGATCGCATTGCCAAGATGATGAATATCTCGAGACGCAAGGTCAAAAAATATACAGAAATCCTTCTCAATCATCATGTTATCAAAGCAGTTGGTCCATGGGTAGAGAATCCGGCTACAGAGCTTTCTCGTCATGTGAAAGTATATTTCTCGGATCTCGCGTATTTCCATGCGGCACTCGGAGTCGGATACTATCACGGTGAGGGCAAGCAGGGTGTGATAGAG
>JAYTJD010000193.1:0-6797 GCA_043731405.1 Candidatus Altimarinota bacterium | reverse complement strand
TGAGGAGAGAGACCGATTGCTTCTGCCCACTCTTCAGGGCGATAGAGGCTCTGGTGATACCCTGGAATAGTGTCTGGATCTCATGCTCGGTGTTGTTGAGTGCGAGGAGGACTCGATGTGCGAGCCATGAGAACACGCGAGCCATGATCGCGACAAAAAATACTCCGAGGAAGTACACGAGTGCCATCATCCCGCCATAGAGTACTCATGCGATCATGAGTACCATGACGATCCCTGCAGCATCACGAGACCTTCCTAGATTCTGTACGAGCCTGCCTCATCCTGAGGCGATATTTTTCATCTGTTCCATGAGGTTATCCTTCTCCATGGCGACATGCTCGGCGAGTCCTGATGGTTCCAGGAGTGGCTCACGGAACGTCCGTTCGAGTTCTGAGAATGCTTCTTTTTGCATAGTGTAGTCATCTCTCTCGACCACTCGACCGTTCGATACATAGTGACCGTCGGTGATGACAACGTTACCCCCACGGGTATAGAGATATGACTTGCGGATCATCTTCGCTATCAGGATCACGAGTACGATCGTATAGAAAATCCCGAGGACACCGAGCACTGCGAGTATCACGCCTGGTATGCCTGCAGAGAATCCGATGAATCCTGCGATCAGCGTCACTATCGCGAGTGGCATACTCGCCCATCTGATGATGGAGAGATAGTCCGCCTGGACACTCATGCGGAGCTCATCAGTAGAGATCCACTCATACAAGTAAAAGCCCCGCTCATCAACCTGTTGGGCGATGAATTCTGGAGATTCGGTGCTTTCTGTTTCTGTTTCAGGAGAGGGGATTGTACGAGTGAGCATAGAATCAATTATGAATACAGGAAGTATAGACAAAAGAAAGGAAAATACAAAAATACTATACAAGACTGAAACCTATGAGCAGTATAAATGCTATACATCCGAGTATCAGTATCCTTGGTTTTATAGATTCTTGGAGAAAATAGTATCCGAAAAGGGTTGTCACAAGGAGATCCGAGAGGCTGATAATATTCACAACATTGGCGGGGAGGTACCAATATGATATAAAAAAGAGCATAAGTCCAAGAGATAAAAGTGATCATCCGAGTATCGGTGCGATAGCCTCTTGTTTTGTGTATACTTTGTTAGGGAATCGGGATCGATTGTGATAGAGCATGATTGCTCAAAATATACACGCTCCAATTGCCTCATATAGGAGCATAGCGATCGGATGGATATCAATAGTCTTGACCAGGTATACAGATACCGCATATGACAGAGTCCATCCGAGTGCACACACGAGAGCAAAGAGATACCCGAGACGTGAACTATGGTGAGACTCGACTCCTCATAGGTACATGATGGCGAATACAACACTCGCGAATCCTATTGCAAATAGGATCTTCGCTCCACCGATGATCTCGCTCCCGCCGAAGAGATATATATTCACGAAGAAGAGAAATACGATGTAGAGATACCCTATAACAAAAAATACTCATGTATTGATCTGTTCGAGTCCTCGGTACATGATGGTATTGTTGAGATAACTCAGTACTCAGAGTCCGATGCAGATTGCTGCATAGACTCAGGTGATGTATGATACCTGGAATATGACAGCAGCACCAAGGAGGAGGATGATACTCGCACTATAGCGATAAAAAAGAACGAGACGCCTATCTCTACTTGACGAAAGTGACTTATCGATGATATCTGACTCCAGATATAGCGAAGATAGAGAAGAGGAGAGTGAGATATCACATGATAATACAATAGAGAAGAGAGATAGAGTATAGAAAAAAAATCTAAAAATACAAAAAATCTCTATCTCATCTTCCCAATCATCATATCCAGCTTCTCGATATTCTCTGTGAGTTCTAGGATCAGTGGCTCAGTTCTCGCTGATGTGAGATCTCTATTCTCGATTGCTCATCCGATTTTCACTCCCACTCTGGATAGCTCCTCTCGTGATGAGATGAGCTCTGTTCGCTTGCCATCCAAAAAGATCCGAAGAGACCCAAGCGGTCCTACGATATCTGATCTGAGTGAGCTGATATACTTCCCAGAGTCGAATAGGTTCCCACGATTCGCTCGAGCCTCCACCTTCTCCAGTCGGATCACGAGAGATACTATCTGGGAAAAGGTCGAAGCGAGTCCATCGAATCCATCACTCAAAATCCGATAACTCATATCTGATGCAAAATTCTTTTGCATAGTTTTACTCTGACTCTCTATCTGGGGCATGAGTTTCTGTATTTTTTCACCGAGATTGCCAAAGGCATATAGGGGGTGGAATTTTTGGAAAATAGAACGCATAATCATCATAAATAGACCAATTACTATAAGTGGAATTAAAATGTATATACAAGTGAGTACAATATATCAAATTATACCCCGTATATCTAATAGAAGATCATATGTTAATGATAAATCCTCGAGGACATTTATGAAAAACATAAAAAATATGTAGAGTAGCGAGAGTATGATTGCTCAAATTCCTCAAGTTCCTGATCATGCAATATTTTTGACTATTGAATCAAAAAAGAAAAAATACTTCCCCTTTCAGGATGATTTAAAAGGAATGACTACCCCATATCGAATAGTTCATTTTTGACTTTTAAAAGTCATTCATGTTTTCATGTATGAGTATATAAGATTGAGTATTGGTAAAACAAAGACTAATCCAGCAAGAATAATTGTCAAAATATTTCCAATCGTTAAAATAAATCCAAAACTGTGTTCACTGATTGTTGCAAATAACAACCAAATCGCTACCAATGGAGTTGTTGCAATAAATATAGCGATGGATAAGTATCTCACTATAGATGATATTTTTTGTACTAAATCCCAAATCGTAAAATTCTTCTGTATTAAAAATCCTCTCTTTTCCAGTTCTTTTCTCTCTCCAGTTGTGAGTCCAATATTTGTCATGAATTTATAAAAAGCTACGATATTTCTATCATAGCTTTTAGTTCATTTTTTTGCAAGTATTGGACTATTTACATAGCACCCATTCATAATATAGCAGTAATCCCTACAAATAAGAAAAGTACCACTGGTAAACTCCCTAAAAATGCAAATAACAGTCATAGAGCCTCTCAATTACGAAAATATTTTATCGATAAATAATTAAAGAATATCATGAAACAAAGTAGTAGTCATATAACAATAAGTAGAAAAATACCGAAATTGCCCGTAAACAAAAATCCTAGACCAAAAGCAACCAAGATACCTAGCAGTATACCTGCTACTTCTGTAGTATAAAGTATCCCAGTCAATATTTTTATGAAAGTAGGCATAATATTAGTATTATTTACTTATTGAGTTCTTCTGCGAACTGTTCTTGATCCTTGGCTCCGAGGACTTTGATAGCCTTCAGTTGTGCACTCGCATCTTCGAATGACTTTTTCTGTGCATCAGCCTCGATTTTGATCTGAGCTCGGTATGACTCGATAGTATCGAAGTGATTCTTGAGTTTTGTCACATTCTCGACAAATACACTGGCTGAGAGTACAGGTTTGCTTGCGAGTTCCTCTGATTTTCGAGATGACTCGATCGCCTTATCGGTGAGCTCTGATGACATCTTGTCGATAGTTGAGCCCATCACAGTGATTGCAGCCATAGAGGCATCGATAGCTTTTTGGCTACTTGTCTCGATGAGAGCTGTTGAGAGGAGTGTCTTGAATATCGGACGAGACGAGCTCATCGCGAGAGATAGCTTCGATGCGGAGTCTAGACGCATGAGGAGACGCTTGCGAGCCATATCGAGATTGCCGATGAGGACTACGAGATTGGACTGGAAGTACTCGACATGACGCACGAACATATCATACTTCATCTTCTCAGTATCATCTTTGCTCTCGATCCCTTTCTGACGGAACTCTTCGATCTTGGTTGCAAGGAACTCCTTGTAGGCGACGACTTTTCCGAGATTGGCATCGATACCGTCGAGGAACTTCTTCTGCATATCCACACTCGTATTGAGCGAGTTGTAGGCCTGATCGAATCCTGAGAATATCATCTGAATCTTCCCCTCGAGTGATTTTACGTTAAATGCTGCCTCATCCCATTTTGCATCAAGAGACTTCATGAGTCCTCCAAGAATTGGAATAGATTTTGCAATCCTCATCACAGTGCCATCGTTGTTGATTATTTCCTTGTAGACGGATTGGACATTCTTATTCATCTCCGTGAGGGTATCTGAGACATTCATGATTGGATCTGAGTCGATGATCATCGCCGTCTCGGAGATGATAGAGTCGATCGGAGCAGTGATCTTCTCACCGAGAGATCTGAAATCCTTTGCCTCCGCAAAAGTCTGCTCTACCTCAGCGGATTCTATAGCCGAGAGTGGTTTTGCCTTGATATCTGCGACGACGAGGGCTGCCTGCTTGTCATCTGTAGCTGGATCCTGAGTCTTTACTTGAGCGTCTGCCATATTTTTGGTTATTAAAAAATAATGAATCTATTGTATCGGAATGTACTTATTTTTGCAAAAGAATTTGTACCTATATTCTCTGAAGTATCTCGATATGATTTTCGAGGCGTTTGCTCACGAGCTCGAGTGCTGATTTTGCTGATATATCCGAGGTCTCGATATGAGATATGGCTGTATCAAGTATACCGAGCTCATCAGTATGGCGATCCATCCAGAGGTTCAAATTCTCAGAGAACTCACAGATAAGATCCACGAGCCACTTTTGATTATCTATGGATTCTTTCAGTATCCCTTTGCTTGTCTCCTGGATCTCCTCGGAGAAATGGACGATACTTGTTGAGATATCTCGGACATTTTGTACTCATATTTTCGCATCTCTGTAGTCCACGTTCATATCTGAGAGCACGGATGAGTAGAGGTTCATGAGTCGGGTTTTGCGTGTAGAGATACTCGGCTTCGCAAAAAGAAACACCAATACAAAGACACTCACGAATACCATAAAAATGAAAAGCATAGGAGATATAATTAGTCACCATAACCACCACCGTTCGAGGATCATCCATCACCATCATAACTAGAGCTCGAAGAAGAGTCATTACTTGAGTTGTAGTCAGAACTCGAAGATGAGTTTGATCCTCATGATTTGCAAGAATTTGGATTTTCACGACAAAAATTAATACTAAATATTCCTAAAATAAGTATAGATAAAACTATTGATATCATCAATCATATTTTGATTTTTTCTTGTGTTTTTTTAGAGAATAGGCTGTATAGTGCATATACAATAATCCAAGATATTGCCATGAATATAGCAATATATGCAGCATCCTTATCCAATAAGGAACTTATCCATATAAGTATTGTACTGGGGATAGTAGCAAGTAGATGCTTCTTTATAAATGAAGATGTATTTATTGGGGATATTTCCAGTTCTAAAATTTCAGAATTATTACTTGTTATATTAGGTATATTTTTTGTGTATATTTTATCTCTCACTATCTCTCCCCACTTCTTCACCATCTCCTCATATTTTCCCTCATTGAGGAGTGGTCTCAGGTACTTCTCTACGATCTCGCGACAGACCATTTCATTATACTTGATCTCCATACCTTTTCCAGTGATGATGCGGAGTTTCTTCTCTTCCGTAGCGACGATCAGGAGGAGTCAGTTATTCAGATTCTTTTGTCCTATCCCATTTTCATTGAACAACTTGAGCCCGATATCGAGGAGTTCGTTTCACTGTCTGTGTGGGATCAATACTGTGAGGACTTGTTCAGTAGTTTTTGTCTCGTGATCTGCGAATGCCCGGGAGAGTGACTCAACTTGCTCAGGTGAGAGTACAGCAGCATAGTCGGTGACATGCTTGGTGAGAGAGGGGAGTACGAGGGGATTCATAGTTGGGAGTTAGTATACCTACTATAGACTAACTGTATCAAAAAAGCAAAATAATGACTAAAATCATATCTCTACCGTGAACTTCTTGTCGCGAGCCAAGATATCCATAGTCCAACCAGATATATCGACCACCCTATCATATGAGGTATCACATTCATTTTCGGGTAGTAATTATGGATTTTCAGAGTTTTTTGCGGATTGTAGATATGTGTGCCTCTAGAGTGACTGAGTTCATGGCGAGTTCCGCCTCGCGTATTCACCATACTGCCTCCAGTACTTCTAGTTTACTTTTTGAATAGGTTTTGTTTCTAACAAGATATTCGATTATACCATATTCTTTATTCGTGAGCTCTACACGATTTGCTCATTTTTTCACGAATTTGCGTCCGAGATCGATGCTATATTCTCCGAACTCGACGATCTCTTCTATTGTTTTGTTTTTGCGTCGTCCGAGAGCGATGATGCGAGCTTCCAGTTCTCTCATCTCAAATGGCTTCACCACATAGTCATCAGTACCGAGATCGAACATTGTCACTTTGTCTCACAAGAGTGAGTTCGATGTGAGGACGACTACAGGAGTCTGATCACCAGATTTGCGGATCCGCTTGATGAATGTCTGTCCATCCATAACTGGCATATTCATATCGAGCACTATGATATCGTAGTGTGCATGGAGCATCTTCAGTGCCTCTACTCCGTGTACAGCTCACTCTGCCGTATATCCTTTGAGAATGAGGTACTCGATGATATTGGTCCTGATCTTGGGATGATCTTCGATGATGAGTATTTTCATAGATGATTTATCGTAAAAAATAGAACTTGCTTAAATTTTTGATTGGATTAGATAGAGATATTAAAATAACTATAATCCAACTATTATCATAATATAATTGGGTCTTCCCCAGTTGACGGTATTTACTTACCTAATATACTGGCTCTATGGAGACGAAAAACCTGTATCGAAAAAAATCCCGAATTTGAAACAAGAAA
>JAYTJD010000192.1:0-6837 GCA_043731405.1 Candidatus Altimarinota bacterium | reverse complement strand
TTGTTTCAAATTCGGGATTTTTTTCGATACAGGTTTTTCGTCTCCATAGAGCCAGTATATTAGGTAAGTAAATACCGTCAACTGGGGAAGACCCTAATATGAATATTCACTTACTTTGCAATTTAAAAAACTAGTGAAATAAGGTTTACACCACTATATCACTGAAGTCTTCTTTTTTGCCATCTTGGCTATATTCGTGGATGGCATTCTTGACTGCAAGGAGGCCGATGAGTGAAGCGTAGCGTCGACGAGGAGAGATATCAGTCCCGATATGTTCATGGATGAATGATTCGTTCAGTGTGAGTATATCCTCAGTTCGTTGTCACTCGAGTAGCTCACCCGTGATCGATACACAGGCGGTAGCGACGATCGACATATATCCATCGAACATGAACTCTGTGAGTATCCCGTCTTGTATTATTAGTGATACCTCTACGACATCAGCACAGACACGATTGGCCTCGCGATATCGGATATCTGCGTTCGCAAGGAGTCCCTTGTTCGGAGGGTTAGATGAGTATTCGATGATGAGAGATTGGGAGGACATAGATTTTTTATTACTTTCTTTTCATAACTGAAAAGAAACAAAAGGTTCTTCTTTGGTTGATTCATTTTTGAATCTGGTATCAGCTTGTTTTCGAAATTTCAAAAACTGCCCCTTTGCGACTTGTCGCATTGGAAATACCCTTGGGGTACGGCTTTGCCTCAAACAGTTCGAAATTTTACCGAAAACTACACTGACAGATTCTAAAAATTCTTCAAATAAGGAAGCAAACTGAAAAAACAGAGGCTAATGATGTCAGTGGGCATCATGCGTATCATGTCCACCATGATCATCGTGGACATCTCATTCTGCGTGCCCGCTTCATTTTTCTCCTGCCTTGCAGACCATATATGCCTCATACCATGTTGCCTCGACGAATATCTCGAGTGTCGAGTTGAGGTGCACGATGAATATGAAGAGCACGACTGCGATGATAACGAATACGACGAGAAAAAAGAGCTTGAGGCCAAGTATCGGAACAAATGCGAGGAAGCTCGAGATCAGAAATGGGATCACGAGGAATATGATCGCCACGATGAGGGTACGTAGATAGAGGAGGATCATCGTGAAGTAGAGCCTCCCTGTTATTGCGATATTTCGCATAGCGAGTCATGTGGATGCTGAGAGTGATTCTATAGCTTTTTTGTTCTCGAATATGATGAAGAACTTGGAGTATGAGAAGCATATATTGATACAAAATGCGAAGATCAGATATATCCCCATCACACTCGATATCGGCACGATGAATGCCTTCCCAAATAGCCTGAGCAAGAGAATATAGAACGTGATGATCGTGAGAGGGCGGAATATCGCAGTGATATTGTGTACCTCAAATATCGGGAGAAAATGTCTGAGTCCATCAAAAAACCCTTGCCAAGACCGCCTGTTTTTCTCTCATTTGTGCATCTTGTACGAGTGCATCATCTCTATCATCCCACCAGTGGCGATCGGCTCGAGGACCATATAGAGGAGGAAAATGGTACCCAGAAATACGATACTCTCGCCGAAGTAATCCGTATGGATGAATTTGCTCAGGGCTTCGAGGGCTTCATCTTTTTTGTCGAAGATATAGATGTAGGTGAATGTCAGCTGGTAGAAAACTATCACAAACAACCACAACATCCCCATAAATGAGGGGATGAAATTCAGTTTTTTCAGGGAATGGAACTCTGTTACCATCTCCCAGGCGGAGATGACGATATTTTCTTTCATGTATGTTTTATAGTTTTGATCCGATCCAGCTCCAGAATCCAGATGTACTCTTGTTCGTATCTCGGACATAGCTCTCGACTATACTCGTACCGACGAACACATCCTCGAGACTAGCTATATCTGGGATGATCTCTACGGGCTTGATGCCTGATATATTGCGGTCGATCCAGATGCGATGGTATGGGCTTGATATCGGTACAAAAAAGCTCTCCGTATTCATGATTTTTGCGATCTTTTGTTCTATTTTTTCTCGCTTGCTTGCATCGGTAGTACCACGCAATTCGGTGAATAGCGCATCAAGTGGCTTGTTCTCTATAGTTGAGAAGTTGACTCATCCTGGCTTGTTCTCACTCATCGAGAACAGTTGTCCTATGCTCGATAGAGATCACTCAACAGAGACACCGATGATCAGGAGATCATATTTGCGTTCCCCACTTGCGATCATCGATTGGATCTCCTTGGGTCAGTATGGGATGAACTCTGTCTTGACGCCTAGGAGTCGGAGTGATGCATCGATACTAGTCGCATATGCCTCGGTACTCTGCGGCCCCGATGCGTATCCAATACGAACCTGGAATATTTCCTTTTTCTCATTGTAATAGTATTCATCTGCGAGTGATTGGAGTTGTGTGAGTTTATCTCATTTTTCACGTTCACGAGCAGCTATGAGTGCAGGAGTATTTTGTGTTGCATTATAGGCATCTTGGACTTGTTTCTTGTACTCGGACATCTTCGTACTATCAGTCGTGAGATAGATGGAGAGGGTCTCGGTGTCAGTTTTACCATCTGGCTGACCTACGTTGAGTATATATGTATTGAGTCCATCACGGATAGTGCCCGACGCTGTAGATACCTTGTAGGCATATGTAGCATTTCCTGGCTTGAACTCCTGGAGCACATACCCATTTACACTGACTGCAGTTGTGCTCGTGGGCACCTTTCCCGTGAGTACGAGCTCGCTTGTGGGAGTGTCGATAAATAGAGTCGTGACGTCTGCCTTGTTATTCCAATATTTCGCAATAGGGTAGGTTGCCTCACCACTCACGGTCGTCGATGATTGATTGAGTTTGGATACCATTTCTGATTTTTTGATATAGCCGAGTTCTCGCAGAACATCAGGGAATCACTTGAGTCTCTCAGTCGGGAGGAGCGCTCATCCTGATTGGAATATACTATCCATTCGCTTGTGGTCTGCTATGATATTGTCATCGAACGATGTTCCGATCTGCCAGTGGAGAGTATTGCGGAGGATACGACTCATTGTCTTCGTATTGAAAAATACTCCAAAATACTCATAGTTCGTATAGAGGTATTCTCGGAATCTACGTCCGAGTTCGAGCTTTTCATTTTTGACCGGTGGAATGACGATCGTGAGCGTCTCAGCGGATCTCTCGAGACTCTGGAGATCTCGGAAAAATTTGAAACTGATCTTGTCGAGCCAAATCACTCCTGCCCATTTTTCATTGCGACTAAGAGTAATACGATCATATCCGTATTCGTTGTCTGTGACAGTCTCTGTGAAAGTATATGGACCCGAAGTAATATATCGCTCGGGGGCGATCATGCCACTTCCGAGACTTGCGATCACATCAGACCTCACTATAGGATAAGTGAGTAGTTCGATCATATGTTGGTTTTTTTCCCTCGATGTGATTTCGATTCCTTCACCCTTTTTGTTCACCTTGACTCACTGAAGGAGTGACTTGATATCAGTATTTGTTGCTCTACTGCGGAATGCATCCATCGATGCAATGATATCATCAGTCTTGATGCGAGTACCATCAGACCATACAGCATCATCTCTGAGTGTACATAATATGATCGTCATGTCCGTGAGATCACAGTTGGTCAGATCACCAGTATAGACCCCAGTTGCTATATCGTAGCGTACGAGTCCACGCAACAGAAAACGATACACGAGATCGCTCGCATCATCCTGCCCATAGCTAAATGGATCCATAGGGTTTGGCGTTGTGCCAACGATACCTATACTGATACTCCCTCATTTGACTCACTCGTAGTGCCCTCCTGCGAATAGATAGACGCCGATGAGGTGGAGAGAGAGGAGTATAGCAAGTATACTCGTGAGGATAGTGATGATTTTTTTGAGCCCGGATCCAGACATGGGAATGAGTGATTAGTAAGGTGGTGATCAGTAGGATAGTGCGAGCAACTCAGGGTTTCCCAATATCTATACTACCAATACACTAGTCCATTATTGATCGATCTACGCTATGAAGTATGCAATAACAGCGGTCACCACAAAGAGTGCGATAAGTCCGATCGTGATACGGTGGAGCATCAGCTCACCACCACGACGCTCGAACTTGCCGAAGTCGCCAGTACCAGGTACGATCGAGAGACCAGTACCCTTTGCTTGCACCATGACAATTACGATGATGAGGAGAGAGAGGATGAGGAGAATGAGTGAGAGAGCAGACATAGTGTTATGATGTGATGATAAATGGAATTGAGGTAGAGATACCATATTCATGGTCCCTGATTTCGACCGTATTATATAAAGGAATGGTTTTTTTGCAAATTTGGTGGTTTTTTTGCTTTTTTGCAATTTTTGGTGTACTATGACTCCAATGAAATACACTATGATCAAAATCTTCACCCTATCAGCTCTCTCTTTCTTATTCCCATTTTTGGGCTCTGTATTTGCTGATAACAATGTCACCAGTATGGGATTCACTGTGAATCTTGCTGCTATGGATCCTCTTGGTGGCAGTCATGCTGGGGGATCACCCATAGGTGGGATCACGGCATTCACAACACTCCTTGGTAGCATCACTGATATTCTCCTTTTCATGATCCCGATATTTGCGGCAGTATCTCTTATGATTGCTGGATATTTTTATATCTTCTCAGCGGGAGACTCAGAGAAGGCGGGACGAGCCAAGACCATCATCAAGTGGAACATCGTAGCTATCCTCGTGGCCTTCCTCTCGTATGGTATTGTGCGGATTGTTGCTTCATTTTTTAGTCCTGTCTAAGTATATCTATGTCATTCTCACGCTCTCTCCTCACATCCCTGGCGATACTCATATCTAGTGTCACTGTCTCATACGCCGATATCATGGTGAACAATATAGTTCCTCCTACACAATTGTTACCTGCTATCAACAATCAGTGAGCGGGAGATGCTATTGGATCTATCATTGCTTGGTTCATCGGACTCACAGCTGTCCTCACCGTCCTCGCAATCACATGGGGTGGAGTTCAGATGATCCTCGCGACCGGTGATGAAGAAAAATTCAAAAAAGCTCGATATACCATGATCTATGCCTTCATCGGACTCCTGGTTGCCGGACTCGCATATGGTGCTGTGAACTTCGTGACCAATCTCAATCTCAATAATTTTCTCTAGTATATGAACCGTATATTTCTCATCCTTGCCTCATGGTTACTGTCGATGAATCAGATATTTGCCATCAGCAGGTCTGATATCGGATTCTGATGAGGAGTACCTGACGGGAGTATTCTTAACTCTGGATGAAATACTACAGTTATATCCATACTCACACTCATACAGTCAGTACTCCTCAAGGTGGCCCTCCCTATCGTCGTTGTTGGTGCATCACTCTATATTGCCTATGAGCTCTTCACGGCTGAGGGCGATGAGTCCAAGCTCAAAAAAGCTTGGAAATCTGTTGCCTATTCGGCCGTTGCACTCATCTCTATAGCACTTTCTTATGGCCTCGTGAGTATTGTGTCTCGTCTCAGTTTTTAGTATTTCTCCTATTTTGTATATGCGTATTCTCACAGCTCTCATCATCTTGATATCGTGTATCTCTATTGGAACATCAGGAGTGGTGGCATCATCTCATTGTCTTGCTACATCAGACCTCAGTGCCAGTTCATACCTCAAATGATGTGCTGGTAATGCAGACAATGCAATCAGTCCAACAAATGGCGGAGACGGAGTGACCTCTATCAAGGCACTCATCAAGAGTGTTGCAAAGACGGTTATATCTTTTGGTGCTCTGTTTGCAATCGGTGCGATCGTATTCTCAGGGATCCAGTATACGACCTCATATGGCGATGATGAGAAGGTCAAAAAAGCTAAAATCACCGGAGTCTACGCCATCATCGGTCTCTTCCTTCTCCTGCTCGCATTCCCACTCGTTGATATCCTCGTTAACTTCGTCTACGGACTCTCCTAGCGAATATCCTCGAAACCAGAATATACTGTATATATGATTTCTCGTCTCCTCACATTTCTTTTTTTGACTATTGCACTCACTCTATCCAATATAGTGAGTGCAGCTGGTGTTATTATCCGCAATGAGAACACCTATATAGATACGAAGAGTCGGATTGCTACCCTGAAGCAGATTCTCTATTCGACGGCGATGACTTTTGACTATGGGCGTCTCGCGGTATCGATCGATGGATACCAGCGGGAGCCTCGTGGTCGGATGCGAGATGCTCAGATATCGCTCTCGCCCTATATTGCTCGTGATAGCGAGTTCACCAAACTGTTTGTCCATGAGCTCGCTCACTATATCGATCTCTATATCCTTGTTGCTGGCAAAAATGGAACTGATATCTCAGATACGTTCTACTACGTCAGTTGGCAAAAACCAACCGTAAAAAGGGCGAGTCAGGGAACTATGGATTTTGTCTCTGGATATGCTGCGTCCAATCAATACGAGGACTTCGCCGAGTCTCTCGTGTTCTATATTTTCCACAATGCGACATTCGCAGATCGAGCTCTCCGCAGCGAGTCACTCCGTGAAAAGTACCTCTTTTTTGCAAATTCTCTTTTTCCAAGATGATATTTCCAGGGAACGGATTTCTCGATCGGACGTGTACCATCCTATGTGTGGGATACTACGAAGGTATCATATTCTCTCTCGAAATACTTGTATTCCCTCTAGAATTGGATATACTCCACTCAATTCGTATATAGGATAAGATAGAGAAACGATATATTCATCGCATTTTCCTCTATTCTTCCCATATCCATCATATTACCAACTCCCTCTCGTGAAGTCTATATTTCAATAGAATCAGTTGTTCGTATGTTTCCAATCTGCACATATTGTAGCTCATTCTCGGTTTTCACACGACAT
>JAYTJD010000191.1:0-2750 GCA_043731405.1 Candidatus Altimarinota bacterium | reverse complement strand
GTGATGAGATATACTACTCATGTCGTCGAAAGACGAAAAATGTAGGAGGGAATAAATCTCTCAAAATAAAAGAGCCTTCGTAGGGCTCTTTTATTTTGTTAGCGGTTGCGACGATTCTTCTTGAGAAGTTTGCGTCGTTCCCGCCCTGTCACCTTACGGATGACAATCGTGACCTCTATTCCGAAGAATAGGCAGATCAAATGTAGGAGATCGCTCATAAAAATGAGGATTAGAGGATAAACCTCCCACTCTCAACGAGTGAGAGCCAGTAGAGTATAGTGAGAATGATAGAGAAAGCAAAACGAACTAATCCACTATTGATCCCCTTTCCACTTCGGTGGAGGGGGATTTTTGTGTTTTCATGTTCTTCATACAATTATATTTGCATTTTGAGAGTGATGAGATATACTGCTCCTATCTTCTATGCAGAAGTAGGAAAAAACTCCTTTGAAAAATCCCCACTACTATGGGGATTTTTCTTTGTTGATCTAGCGTTTCCTCTTCACGACTCGCTTTCGTCTCGTGTATATCACTATACAGATTGAGCAATGCTTCCAGTATGGAAGTTCTATGCAGTGTCTTTTCATGGGATGAAAAGGGTTAGGAGTAAAACTCCTTGCTCCTCCTGGAAGAACAAGGAGCGGAGAAAGTATATGAATCATTCTGACTGAGTCAATGCATACAAGAGCCAAAATTGGAGGGGTTTTTGTTGTTGATTTTTTGGACTTTTTCCCTATACTGCCTGTATGCTCACACTCAGCCACGTATCAGTATCTATACACGACAAAGAGATCGTTCATGACTTCAACTACACATTCGCCGGAGGCGAGACGATTGCGATCCTCGGTCACAATGGCTCTGGTAAATCATCTCTCGCACTCTCAGTCATGGGACATCCGAGGTATCAGATGTCAGGGAATATCACGCTCGATAGTATAGATGTATCGACAACATCACCAACAGATCGCCATATCGCTGGCCTCTTCCTGTCACTGCAGAATATCCCAGAGATCCCAGGCATACGCGTATCTGAGTATCTCCGTACGATCTACAATACACACTTTACTCGTCAACATATCGACACGAAGTCGCCATCTCCGTTTGTATTCCGCCGTATGATCGAGAAGCTGCTACCAGGACTCGGACTCGATCCATCGATCCTCGATCGTGATCTCTTCGTCGGATTCTCTGGTGGTGAGAAACGTCGTATCGAGCTCCTCCAGATCGCTCTCTTGGAGCCCAAGGTGATCATCCTCGATGAGATAGACTCGGGTCTTGATATCGATGCGATCGACATACTCCGCCAACAGATCGACACATGGCGATCTATTGGTAAGACGATCATCCTCATCACCCACAACTTCCATCTCCTCGATAGTATCGATGTCGATCGTATCATCGTGATGCGAGACGGGCACATAGAGAAGCATGGAGATAGATCACTCGTGACGACTATTCGAGCAGAAGGATTCAAATAAAAACAGAATTTAGAATTAACTAATTATGACAACACAACCATTTGGCGATATATCTCGTGAGACACTCGATCGGAGTGATACAGTAGTCTACTCCAATATTCTGGAGGCAGGGATATCCGAGCGAGTAGTCAGACAGATATGGGAGTCCAACAATGAACCAGAGTGGATGCTTGATATCCGTCTCAAATCACTCAAGTTATTTCAAGAGATGAAGACCCCTACTTGGGGCCCGTCACTCGAAAAACTAGATCTCGATTCGATATACTATTTTGGGAAGCCAGAATGATCAGGTGATAATAAGTCATGGGACGATGTGCCAGATGCAATCAAGTCGACATTTGACCGACTGGGTATCCCTGAGGCAGAGCGAGCGATGCTCGCAGGAGTCGGAGCTCAGTATGATAGTGAGGTAGTGTATCATAGTCTCCGTCAGGAGCTCCAGGATCAGGGAGTCATATTCGAGGATATGTCAGTCGCTATCCGTACCCATGAGGATATCGTTCGGTCTCACTTTATGCGAGCAGTACCACCATCAGATCATCGGTTTTCGGCACTCCATGGAGCGGTATGGTCGGGTGGAACATTTCTCTATATACCTGCCTGAGTCCAGATCGATGCCCCACTCCAAGCATATTTTCGGATGAATATGCAGTCAGGATGACAGTTCGAGCATACTTTGATCGTCCTCGAGGAGGGATCATCCGCACACTATATCGAGGGGTGTAGTGCACCCAAATATGGTACAGCATCACTCCATGCGGGGTGTGTCGAGATATATGTAGGAGAGTGAGCCAAGATGCGATATTCATCCGTCGAGAACTGGTCAGTCGATACCTACAATCTCAATACCAAGCGAGCTATCGTCGAGAAGTGAGGATCGATCGAATGGGTGGGTGGCAATCTCGGCTCAGGGGTGACAATGCTCTATCCGTGCTCTATTTTGAAGTGAGATGATTCTCGGGCACTTCATTTTGGTATCGCATTCGCCAATGAGGGACAAGAGACTGATACAGGGGCCAAGGTGATCCATATCGGACGCAATACAGCGAGTGAGATCGTGTCGAAGTCCCTGTCCAAGAATGGAGGTATATCGACCTATCGAGGACTCGTCGATATCAAAAAATCAGCCAAAAACGCCACCTCAAAGATCGACTGTGATGGACTCATCCTCGTTGATCTTGCCGACACTCGCCTCATGAGCGATGAGTGCATCATCTGTGGCGATACGGATATCTGGTATGGTATTGGATACCGATCGAGAGTCGAGGATGA
>JAYTJD010000190.1:0-2771 GCA_043731405.1 Candidatus Altimarinota bacterium | reverse complement strand
GACTGTTCTCCTAGTGCTGTCACTCAGATGATCACGATCCCAGTCCGTATCTCCAATATGCTCGTCTCGTCTATTGGTTCATCATCGAATCGATCACTCGAGCTCGTACTCAATCCAGCCAATCCATTCGTCGGATTCCTCGGTACAACGAGTATGAACACATCGACTACCGCATCGAATAATACAACCAATAATGTAGCCGTGACTCTCCCTACTATCGTAGGTACCGTTGCAAATCCTACCATCTCATCAGTCACAGAACTCGAGAGATACGCAGTCAATGGAAACCGCAACATCCTCGCTGTCACAGGAGATCTCACGATCACTTGTCCAGCAGGATCAACAGTATTCACGATGAATGGTATCCGTACAGTGATCGTCACAGGCAATCTGATAATCCGATGTAACATCGTCTATGGATCATCTGACTCATCTTCGAGCTGGGCATGGATCGCGAAGAACGGTAATATTCAGGTATCCAATGGTACTGGTATTCCAAATGTTGGAGCTGTGACCAATCTAGCAGGTGTGTATGTAGCAGTGAAAGATGTTGGATCAACCACTGGCGGTGATATCACATATGTAGGCAATACTACCACTCAGGCGATCCTCCGTATCGAGGGAACTCTCTATGGTAACGCATCTCCACTCTTCGCCTCTCGGCTCTATGCTCGAGCGACAGGAGCCTACGACATCCTCACGACTGGAACTATCCTCACATACTCCAACCGTGCACTCATGTCTCCTCCACCACTTCTCTCACAATACCTCGGTACTTATCAGGTACAACGAGTAGTACAGTAGAAGGATTTCTGAAAAACTACGAATTTCTTTGTCATAAAAACTTTCTCTTGCTCATTTACATATAAGTAAACTCACTTCAATAAAATTTTCATTCCTCGAACTTCTTGTTTTTGAGAAATCCAAAATAGTAGTCAAAAAAAACACAGCCGATCGGCTGTGTTTTTTATCTTCTTGCGATCGCCTCCTGGAATCTGACGAACTCTGTATAGGTCCAGCCGAGAGTATGGAGACGAGTCGCGAGAGTGATGCCGACGTACCTGTAGTGCCATGGCTCTGCTTGGTATTCATCGAGTTCGACTCACTTCTGATAGCTTTGCGTCCAGCCGTATAGATGGGCGTTGTTGGTGAGCCATTTTACATACTTACGATAGGTAGGATTCGATCTGAACTCACTCTCGGTGCTCACATCGAAGAGATCTACCGCGAGTCCGAGCTGATGTTCACTATATCCAGGTGGGGCACAGAGTGAGTTCGTACATCTCCCGAGATCCCAGATTCTTTGCTGATAGGCAGCACTGCGATAACCACTGATGACGGTGAGTGAGGCTCCGTGTTCCTTTTGGAAATATATAGCCATATTCCAGAGTGCATCTCGGGCCTCTTTTCTCAGTTGGCTACTCCGACCTGCCTCATTGATCATTGCCCCAGATATCGATACGAGATCTCTAGGTGTATATTTTTTATCAGATAGAGGAGTCGTGCGACTGACGAATCTGAGATAGCTCGAGTCATCATAGAATACTGGGAGTCGTATAGCCGACCTGAGCCTCAGGATATAGGATGAGCGAGGTGTCATATCACCACTCATAGCCTCTACGAGACCAGATGAGGCAGTTATGATGACAAAAAGGATCGCAAGGGACCTGAATAGATACATGGAGAATAGAAATATTAGAACTGCAAACTTAGATTACTTTTTTCTTGCGGAGAACGATAGTGAGCATCACGAGTACTATCACAGTGAGGATGATTGCTCCGTATACGAGATGATCTGAGAATGGGAGACTCGCGATATTCATCCCAAAAAATCCAGTCAAGAGCGTGAGCGGCAGCATAAATGCTGAGAACGTAGTGAGATATTTGATAGTAGTATTGGACTCGAGCTCGAATATGCTCTTAAGTGTATCCTCCATGGAGTCGATATTTTCTTGTAGGAGCTCGATCTCTGAGAATATCTTGTTCATCTTGTCCTCGAGATTCTCGAAGTAGAGTTCTACCTCTTCTGAGAATCGGTTCTTCATCTGGCTCTCGATCATCCGCAGTACGAGGATTTGTGGTTTCATCATGTGTTTGAGCGTGATGATGTTTCGCTTTTTCGTCATGATGTTGCGGATCGTGTCTGTCCCACGAGCCGAGAAGAGCTCCCTCTCGAGTGCCTTGAGATCCCGAGCAAACCGTTCGAGCATCTTCATCGTCTTGTCGAGATAGGCCTCGATGATCGAGTAGAGGATGAGGGCTGGAGACTCTTTTTTTCCAGCCTTGACGTCAGTCTCATAGCGATCATAGACGCGTCGCATCGTCGATGACTGGTAGTAGCGGAATGAGATCAGATACTCATGTGAGATGAATATGTTGAGTTCGTTCTGGATGTACCTCTCAGAGCTGGGGTCATACTTGGGAAAATGGAGCACGAGAAAAATATAGTCATCATATGCATCGAGACGAGCATACTGATTGGACTCGAGGATCGCATCCCGATCGAGCTCATGGAAGTCGTACTTCGTCATCACCGCATCGATCTCATCGAGTGGCGGATTGACTCGGTCGAGCCAGAGTCAGGACATAGATGGATTTTTGCTACGAGCCATGTTCGAGTTGTAATCAGGGATCAGTAGACATGTATCAGATCAG
This sequence comes from Candidatus Altimarinota bacterium, assembly GCA_043731405.1. Classification (GTDB taxonomy): domain Bacteria; phylum Patescibacteriota; class Gracilibacteria; order BD1-5; family UBA2023; genus JABFSX01. Next base: position 116 of record JAYTJD010000190.1, on the reverse strand, counting down.
AATTTCTTTGTATTATTTTATTGTATGGTGCCTCGGGCGGGACTTGAACCCGCATTCTTTGCAGAAGAGGATTTTGAGACCTCCGCGTATACCAATTCCGCCACCGAGGCATACAC
>JAYTJD010000189.1:0-1017 GCA_043731405.1 Candidatus Altimarinota bacterium | reverse complement strand
TGCGAAGTCAACCAATGGTGGACTCAAGAATGTCACAGATGGATCATATTTCCTCAACTCACTCTCAGCTGATGGTGCTGCAGATAGCTACAAGTTCGGATCTGCTATCGTAGCAGCTACAGACTCTACAGCTCCTGGATTCACTCAGGCAGCCGCTCTCAATACAGAGGTTTCTGATACAACGACTTCTCACGTACTCTATACTTCGAACAAGCCTCAGGCTCTCTCGGGTCCTACGGATGACTTTTCGTTCACAGTATCTGCTCAGCCAAATGCTCAGTCTCCAGCAGGTAACTACACCGATGTTGTAGTACTCACTGTTACTGGTAACTTCTAATATACAAGCAAAATGCAAAAAGTCCTCACGATCTCGTGTGGACTTTTTGCTTTTTGTGCCCAGATAGATATATTTATGACAATAAAAAATCATATGAAAAAAATACTCTCCTCAGTTATCATCTTTTTAGCGAGCATATCTACCGTACTCGCTCTCGGAACTGGCGATCGACTCGATCTCGCTATCACGCCAATACGCGTAGATATCACTGCTCTAGCTGGACAGAGCACGAGCGGGAGTGTGACTCTCTACAACAACTCGGATCAGTCATACTCATTTGTGATGAGTGCTGAGGACTGTACTACAACCACCGACTACAAGGCTCCTATCTGTACAGCTCTGAGTACTGGTGCACTCAATATCAGTTCACTCGCTAGTTGGATCACATTCGATACTACTGGACTCTTTCAGATAACACCCAAGTGAAAAAAAATCATTAATTATATTATTCATGCACCTGCAAATGCTGTTCCTGGTGGTCATTATGGTGCCATATTTTTCAATAGTCCTGACTCGAGCAACGGCGGCACTATCTCGATGAATCGTCGCATCGGATCTCTCCTCCTCGTGACAGTTCCCGGTAATATTATCGTAGCTCCTGAATTCGGGAGTATCCTCATTGATACACATGGTGGATCGAGTCCATCAGGTGACAATAGAGGACGCGATTTTTGGCAATT
>JAYTJD010000188.1:0-1032 GCA_043731405.1 Candidatus Altimarinota bacterium | reverse complement strand
TGGTTTTGGCTCGAGTGAGAGGCTGAGTGGTCTGCCACTACGATCAAATACACTCGTAATCTTGTCACGAGCCTTAGCACTTACATCTACCCCTTTGTTGAGTTTTTCTGTAGATTTCTCAGGAGTATCAGATATTGATGATTCTGTATTTTTGAGCTTGATCCCTGCTGTTGGCAGGCTGTAGTCTATTTTTTCCATATGATTGGGTGTTAACTAGGCAAATATACGTTGTAGCTGAGTGACCTCTTGGCGGAGTGACTCGAGTACCTCTACTTGATCATGGTCTCAGAGCTCATCGAAACGGACGAATAGGATGGACTTCTCCATACCAGTGAATGCACAAGAGAGATCAAGATAGTATCTGAGGAGTTTTTTGTTTTGTATAAAAGTCATAGAAATATGAGTGAATATGGTAATACCATATCACATATGTTGAGTCTTGGCAAATATCTGAACTAAAAGTCTACTTGTGATCCATATGATAGACTCCATCCACGATATGTATTCGACCCTCTATGATGTCATAACACCGATGAGCCATCACACGAGATGGTGGATCACTCTCCATCTGAGATTCCCAGAGCTCCGCTGCAGCCATATACTGATCTGTTCGATAGAGGAGGAGAGCGTGAGCATAGGTCTCGTGGATCTGACTATCTGTTGTATAGCCGAGGAGACCGAGGAGCTCGTAGATATGGATGCCTTCGGTTTTTCACTTCACGGCTATCGTATCGAGCTCGCGAACCGCGAATATATCTCATACCTGGTCATATGTCCCACCTGAGATGATCACATGGACCCCATATTCTTTGCCCATAGCCTCGAGTCTGGATGCTAGATTGACCGTATCACCGAGGACCGTATAGTTGAAGTGGTCAGACGACCCGATATTGCCCACCATCACCTCTCCACTCGCGATCCCGACTCGGAACTCGATCGGTGCGACTCCACGCTCTGTGATCTCACGGTTGAATTCGGGTAATATTTTCCTCATCTCGAGAGCTGTCCGACAGGCTCGCCGAGCATGATCTG
>JAYTJD010000187.1:0-2811 GCA_043731405.1 Candidatus Altimarinota bacterium | reverse complement strand
ATTTCTCGGATCTCGCGTATTTCCATGCGGCACTCGGAGTCGGATACTATCACGGTGAGGGCAAGCAGGGTGTGATAGAGAATTTTGTCCTTCTCGAGCTCGACCGCAAGCTGGCATCCACTCATGATATCAGATTCTATCGCAAAAAATCTGGGGCCGAAGTATCATTTCTCCTCATCGAGAGATCATCAGGCAAGATCACCCCTATCGAGATCACAACTCGATCGACCGATATCATCCCTCAATCACTCTCCATATTCATCGAGACATATGGCAGTCGTATCGATCATGCTATGCTGATGAACGACTCCATTGCAACACAGAAAACCTCAGGTGCCGTACCAGTGATCGTCCTCCCACATATTGCAATATAACAAATCAGATCATTTCCTGCTTTTTCAGGCTCTAAATAATCCTCTTACTATAAGAGGATTATTCTTTACTTTTTATCCAGTTTTTATACACTACTTCTATATTTCTGTTAGAGGTAAGTGATTGTTTTTCGAAACTTTTAACTTTTAACTTTTAACTTTTAACTCAAAAAATATGCACCTCGTCATCATGGCAGCCTGAGAGTGATCTCGTATGCGTCCACTCACCGACAATACTCCAAAGCCACTCCTCCAGATCTGTGGTAAGACGATCATCGAACATAATATCGAACCGATTATCGAGTATTTTGATGAGATTTTTATGATTGTACGGTACAAGTCAGAATGCTTCAAGGAATATTTTGGTGCTATGTATCAAGGGAAAAAAATACACTATATCGAACAATGAGAGCAGTCTGGAACTGGTGCTGCGATCCTCGCACTCGAGTGACATATCACCGGAGAGTTTGTCATAGTCTCTGGAGATGATCTCTATGAGAGTACTGATATCATCAGACTCACTGAACAAAAATGATACGCAACACTCTGCAAAAAAGTAGATAACCCTGAGCTCTTCGGGATATTCACTTGTGATCATGATGGTCGGGCGACTGGGATCATCGAGAAGCCAACTGATACAAGTATCGGTAATCTCGCCAATATCGGTAATCATAAGTTCGATTCGCAGATATTCGAGATACTCAGAGCAATCCCACTCTCACCACGATGAGAGCTTGAGATCACTGATCTCATCCATATCTATATCCAAGAGTGACTCTATAGCGTCGTCGAGGCAACTGGCAGATGGATCTCTATCGGCTATCCATGGGATCTCCTGAGAGCCAACGATGCGATCATCGGATGATACAGTGAAACAATAGATAAATGAGCAATTATAGAACAAAATGTGTCCATAAAATGAAATATTTATCTCGAAGAGGGAGTGATCCTGAAGTCTGGAACCTATATTGAAGGGAATGTTTATTTCTGAAAATGAACAATTATATGACCAAATTCGTACATTCGTGGTAATACGAGTATCTGAGCAGGATCAAAAGTCGGAGCATTTGTCGAAGTCAAGAACTCCTATATCGGTGACTCCTCTGCTCTTCCACATCTATCCTATTTCTGAGACTCTGTGATCGGCAATCATGTCAATATCGGCTGATGATCCAAGGTCGCCAATCTCCGACACGATCACTCGGGTATCCGAGTCATGGTAAAAGACAAACTCATCGACAGCGGACGACACAAGCTCGGTGCCATCATCGGAGATGGGGCCAATCTTGGTATCGGTACTCTCGTGTATCCAGGCAGAGTCATATCCACTGATGGAACGACACTCCCAGGTGAGATCGTGAAATAACACAACTGACATAATGAAACTCCCTATATATTGAATACCACTCTTTCTCACTGTCAACATTGCTCTATTGGGGTTATTTTTGTTTCATCAGAAGAACATCACCACAAAGACTACAGCAGCCCCAACAATTACTCCGATCATCAGGGCGATACCTATACCAAATTCACCAACTTGTATTAGAGATCCCGATATCCAGTTTTTCATGTATCACTATATCAGGACTCACGATCCTCGCGACAATGCATACACTCGAGAGCTCTCTGTCGATCCTCAGGAATTCAGGAAACAGATGAGCTATCTCCGTGATCGGGCAAATGAGTGAAAAATAATACTCATGAATGGATGAGATCTCGTCAGCTCCATAGCGACAAACTGCTTCCCTGGAAATCATATCTGGGCATTCACGAGTGATGATGGCTGGAGCGATACCTACGATCAGCTCTTCCCGATTGCACGCGAGTACCGTGTACCATTTTTCCTCGGGATTATCACAGATCGTATCGGTGCAATAGGATTCGTCACAAGTAAAGAGGTCCGGGAAATATCTGAGGATCCCCTATTCACGATCAGCTCTCACTCTATGACACATGATGAGCAAGATAAGATGTCCATAGAAGTAGAGCGGCGTGAGATGTGCGAGTCCAAAAAAATCCTCGAAAATCTCATAGAGAAGCCCGTGCTCACCTATATATACCCCATAGGAAAGATGGGTCAAAATAGCCAAAAGATCGCTCGAGAATGTGGATATAGTCTCGCCTGGAGTACTGGGCTTGGTACCAAATGGAATCCAACGAATCCATCGAGATACGATATCAATCGCATTCGTATACATCACGATACTACTATAGATATATTCGCAGAGCTCATACAAGAGTGAAAATAAACTTGCATTCTGCAAAAAATCACTATACTATGCGAGTCCTTTTCTTCTGGAAAAGTGGGAGTCTGCTTTCGTTAAAACTACAGCAGACGCTAGAACCAATTTATTCTTTCATCATTTTATATTATGGCAAAAGTACACGGAAAAAAGTACAACCAAGCGGCGAGTCTGATCGAAACAGATCGACTCTATAC
>JAYTJD010000186.1:0-2817 GCA_043731405.1 Candidatus Altimarinota bacterium | reverse complement strand
CCCTTTTTCTTGAGCAACTTGAGTGCCTCTTTGTGTACTGCTTCTACCATCTTCTTTGTCACTTCGGCGAAGTGGAAGTAGGTATTAGTACCGAGTTGCGGCTTGGATCTCTGGAGATTGTAGTCTGCCTGGAGGAGGACATCGATGATACTGTTGTTGATCGCTCATTCGATACCGATATCTGCGATGATCGCAGATATGAGTCGATCACGAGTCATGATGCCACCATGCATTTGGAGAATCTTTTCTCCAGACTCTTGGATCTTCATGAGGGGACTCGTACGCATGATACGACCGATCTTCTTGATTCCAACATCCTCAATCTGTCGTACTCGTTCACGAGTTATCCCATAGGTATCTCCGATTTCCTGGAGGGTTTCACGTTCTCCCTTGAGTCCGATACGACGAGTGATGACTGATCGCTCTTTTTCAGCGAGAGAGGCGAGTATCATCTCGAATGTACCCTGGATTTCCGTTGCTACAGTGGACATAAATTGAGAATTTTAGATATAATTTTGTCTTCTTTTCTAGAAGTCACTTACTTGACTAATAATATAGTTTTTTCATCAAAGTCAAGTTTAAATTGGGAGACTCATATTCTTTTTCTTGTTTTCCTCGTTACCTGCAAGTATGTTTTGATATTTTGATAATTCATCATCGGTCTGATGATCTAGGTAGTACATATCTGTATTGGCTACCTTGTTGGATCTCGAGAAGTAGTACGTCGCTACAAAAATCGAAATAATACTCGAAAATGCCGTGCGGAATCATCCGCCAAGTGTAGATCACTGAGCAGCAATCTGAGCAGTATAGAAGATACTATTGATCACTATGAGGTTCATCATACTCACGAGGAGTATAGTGAATGCAAAAATAATTGCCTGAGTATCTGAAAGCCTGAATGGGAGTAGTGCTCTTAGTCGTTCTTTTTTGGTATGAGAGAGGAGACAAAAAGGAACAAGTGCGAGGACAAATAGTGTCAAATATCCAATATAGAGGGAGAATTGGGAAAAGGCATAGAGATCACGAATAGATCCATCAAGATATACCATGTGTATCCAAGGAAAAAAGAGTGATCCGAGCAAAATCAGCTCCATCAATAAAATCACTCGTCCCGAAAGAGGGAGCTTGCCCGCTCAGATATTGACTCGCGACAAAAACAAAAGAATTTTTGTTTTTAATTTTCGATTTTTGGAATTTGTAATATAATCGTGCATAGATGGTAGAATATAGATATTTTTGTTTTTTTCAAGAGATATGCCAAAAAATATATGGATCCATGCTGGAGGACTCTTATTTGGGTATATTGGTAGTGCTATTCGGAGCCTTATTTTTATTTTTGTTCATGCAAAATTCCTGAAAAACTCCACAAGCCACAGTATCACCCATGAGCTCATCTCTGTAGGACCCGAGTCATTTGCTCGCTATCCTCGGGCCATCCGACTCTGACGGGCTCTATTCATACCACTCCTCCTCATCTCTCAACTCTATGATCGCAAGATTCTCAACCAGAAATAAAAAAGGATTCACCATCCTCGAGCTCATGATATCGATGACCCTCTTTGCCATGATCATCACGAGCGTGATCCTCGCAGTGCAGAGCCTCATGATAGCTCGTACCAAGACACTCAATCGAGTAGCCCTCCTGGAGGAGCTTTATTTCTTCTCGGAGCAACTCTTCACGGGTATCAAAGACGGAGGTACTCTCGATTACGAGGAATACTGGAACCGCAAGGCAGTATGAATCACGACTCAGAGTGGACATTATACTGCTCCAACAGGAGTGGGTAACTATGGGAAAAATGGAACTCTCTCAACAACAACGTATGGAACAGGAATATATCTCTGTAGGTCAAATAGTTGATCTTCACTACCATTAGTGTGAATGTGAACTGGAGGATGTCTAGAGAATCATAATAATGGAGGAGATGGATACCTTTCTGGATGATTGGCACCACCCAGTTTCAGTTGATACTATCAACGCTATGGTGAATATCTGGCTCAGTTCACTGACTACAATGGCAATATCGATGATGATCTTGGGAATGAAGATACTGATGCGAGTGGGAGTATAATCTGAGATGATGATGATCGGCTCACGGGAGACGTACCAGACGTGTTCACTGGATCCGTACAGGAGCTCTACCTCATCAGCAAGTGAGCGAAGACGAGGACCTATTTTCGTTGGAAGATACAACAAGATCCGGGTAGTACTATCACATGTAGCTACACAATACCAACTAATAGTTGATGTATCGGCAATGTCCAAGTACTCAAGCTTAAATGACTCGATATCGGATACTCACATACTGGTGCTCCTGCAGTCATCGATAGCTCTCGCTATGACGGATTTATCGATACATGGGTATGTGTGGAGGATGCTCAATGTACATGACCAACAATCGGAACTAAGCAGATCGCAACTGGATCTGGGGTAGAGTGGGTCAATATGTTCCCAGCGACGATCAATGTGAAATATCTCTCATTCCAAGCATACCCCGTCAAAGATCCATGGCTCTCCTGGTCGGCACCAGATGCTGCACAAGGAACCACTCAGATCAGTCCATTCATCCATCCTTATGTCCGGATGAATCTCGAGATGTGATTCTCAGCAGGTAAGAGGCGTACTCTGCGAAATGAAGACCCAGCTATATCGATATCGACGAGCATCTCACTTGCTGACTTTGAGTAAATTACACAATTTGGTTGACAAGATGTCACTTTTCTATACAATCCCGAAGCTTTTTTCATAAAAAATAATCTCATATGATAGGAAAACTCAAGAAGAGAAAACGACTCCGTGTACACGGATTCCTC
>JAYTJD010000185.1:0-7060 GCA_043731405.1 Candidatus Altimarinota bacterium | reverse complement strand
CGCTTCTATCCACTATCAAAATCTAAACTCGAGGAACGAAAAACCTGGGCACTCGAAAAAGTCGGACTCACAGAGGCTCGGGCCAAACGACTCAATACCTACTCAAAGTGAATGCTCCAGCGTATCGGACTTGCCCAAGCGATTCTCCACGATCCCGATATTATTTTCCTCGATGAGCCGATGAGTGGACTTGATCCGATCGGTCGCAAACTCGTGAAAGATCTCATGCTCGAGCTCAAGGCTGCTTGAAAAACCATATTTTTCAACACGCATATTCTCTCCGATGTTGAGACGATTTGTGATAGTTTTGGTATAATCTGTGAGGGACGACTCGTTGCAAGTATGCAGATATCAGATCTCGATATGCCTCTAGAGGATTTCTTTATGCAAAAAATAGCCGAAAATAGTACTCGTAACCATCTCGGATAATGCTCCCAAAGGATATATTCAAAAGGCATCAACATATTGGACTCGATCTGGATGAGACACTTTCATCCAGTACACAGGATATGCTCCAGGAGCTCCACCGGAAATGATACTTTTTATCTATTACCGATATGGACTCCCTGACCGAATTTGATTGGACACTGCTCCCTGAGTGTGATCTCACCAGTGATGAATTACAATCATTTTGGGGATCGCATATGCTCGATACATGCCAACCCATAGAGCATTCGCAGTGAGGAGTAGGCCTCTTGATACAGTATCACAAGACTTTTTCCCTCATCACAGCTCGCAATGATATCGACCATAGTGATGATACCAAAAAATGGATATGAAAATTTTTCCCAAATATTTTTGATGACCGTATCTTTTTTGCGAATCATTCTCGTGAGAGGCATGTATCCAAGTCATCTATCTGCCAGACTCATGGTATCACGCTCATGATCGATGACGGACTCCACAACGCCCTCGATCTCGTAGAACATGGGATCGTATGTATTCTCCTCGATAAGCCATGGAATCGACATATCGTATTCGATCATCCACTCCTCCATCGTGTGCGAAATTGGCAAGAAATAATCGATAATCTCTCATCCAACTAATGTCCAAAATCCTCGTCTGACTCTCGTGAGGTGTTGACTCTGCTGTTTCTGCATTTCTCTTGAAACAGCAGGGGCATGAGGTATCGTGTGGATATATGATCAACTATCTCAACGAGGAGAACCCGACTTGTCCGACAAAAATAGATCTCGAAGAAGCCAAAAAAGTAGCCGAATATCTCGGTCTCCCATTCTATACGTTTGACTATCGAGAAGAGTATGAGAGACGGATCGTCGACTATATCTACCGAGAGTATGAGATGGGGCACACTCCCAATCCGGATGTATTTTGTAACAATCTCGTGAAGTTCGATCTCTTCCTCGAAGAGGCTCTCTCACTTGGGTTCGATGCTATTGCGATGGGGCACTATGCGAGGGTAAATAAAAGTGAAAAAATAAAAGATAAAAATGTGGATGCCACTAACTTCACACCTTGAGCTTTAAACTTTTTCCTCCTCAAGTGAGTCGACCCACTCAAGGATCAGTCCTATTTTCTCTCGCGACTCTCACAGTTCCAGCTCGCTCATGCCCTATTCCCGATCGGAGATCTAGAGAAGTCAGAGGTCCGTGAAATAGCCAAAAAAGCAGGACTCCCAAATGCAGATCGCAAAGACTCTCAGGGACTCTGCTTCATCGGAAAGGTCTCGATGAAAGAATTCCTCGAACGCAGGTTCCCGAAAAAACCAGGGAATATCGTCGATCAGACGGGCAAGGTACTCGGGATACACGAGTGAGCCTATAGCTATACCATCGGTCAACGCAAGGGGATCGAGATCGGAGGCGGCCCAGCTCTATTTGTCATCGCCAAGGATACTATAGCGAATACGATCACAGTGGGTACTGAGGCGGATCTCGCCCTTTTCGCGTCATCGTGTTCTCTCACGGATTGGGTAGGATCAGATCTCGAAGAGTCAAAAATATACTGAGCCAAGATACGCTATAGACAGGCAGACCAAGAGTGTGAAATAAAAAAATGAAACCCTTTATTGAAGGTCTCATTTACTAGATCACAACGAGCTATCGCCAGTGGGCAGATATGTGTGATCTATGATGGAGATCAGGTAGTAGGAAGTGGAGTGATTGTCTAGTTTCCAACTGTTTCTTTTTCCCCTAGTACCGTTGCCTCAGTCCCGAACCATGCATCATAGAGGGCGAGCCAGCGAGCAGGGATCTCACGGATATAGGCGTAGAGTCCATACTCGAGTGATACATTGGCGGCTCCATATCCGATCGCCTCGATCCCATTGGCTCGGGCGAGATAGAGGGCTCGCTCAATATGGAACGGCTGAGATATGATCGTGAATCCTCCCGTGAGAGAGAATACCTCACTGGCTCTCACGACCGAGTCGAGTGTACGGAATCCCGCATAGTCCATCGTGATGATACTCTCAGGGACTCCTGACTTCATGAGGGCTCGTTTCATATATTCTGGCTCATTGTAGCTCTTGTCACTATTGTCTCCTGAGACGATGATTTTTCTGATTTTTCCTCGTTCATACAGCTCCTTCGCGGCCTCGATACGAGTCGTGAAAAACAGATTGGATCCACCGATCCCGGGTGTCGTCCCGAGTACGAGCCCAACCTCGCGAGTGGGAATTGTCTCGATATCTCGATATACCCTGTCTGACACGGACACAGAGATGATCACCCATGGAGTCATGATGAGTACTGCAGAGACGAGCATGAAGAGGAAGAGTTTACGCATGAGTTTTTTATAATTTTTTTGTCTTTGGATATGCATCATACATTACTTTCACGAAAGCTGCCTTAACTGATTCAGTCCATGGCTTTATAGTAGGATCTTCTCATGCTCTTGCGAGTACTTCTGGTGTGAAAAGCATAGCGAGAGCGGGCACTCGTGTTAACAATACGGGTACTCTTGATCATAACTCCTCTATAGCATGACCGAGATCAGCTATTTTTTCTTCTCCAGTATGTAATACTTGCCATTTTTCCATAGATACTATATTTACTTATTAGCTATTATTACCCCCTCACTTTCAGTTCTCCTTTTCAGTTCGTATCCTCATTTCTCGATGGTTTTATCAGAGAGGATGATACGGTTCGGGATACCGTAGAGGTCTGCATCTCCAGCCTTTTGTCCGAATCCTGTACTGCGATCATCGATGAGTACACTGGCACCAGTGGATTCGAGTGAAGTTGCGAGAGTCCGAGCCTCATCAACATGATCCCCGATCACGATGATGATATGAGTTGCTGGAGAGACCTCGATTGGCCACACGAGACCCTTCTCATCTGCGAATTTCTCGGCGATGAGTCCCATCAGGCGAGAGATTCCGATACCATAACATCCCATTACAATAGGCTGCATCTGACCATCAGTATCCTGATATTTGAGGCCGAACACATCAGAGAAGCGAGACCCGAGCTTGAATATATTGGCCGACTCCGATACGATCCGACGATCACATACTGTATGGGCACACTCGACACAGACAAATGCTGCTTCATCGATGATTTCTTTATTGTGAGCCTGGTGACAATTGCTACACACAAATATCTCATCTTCACCGATCGCGATCTCCGTCTGGAACTCGTATGAGTACTTCGAGAAGTCACCACCAGATGCGAAGGTATAGTGAGTCGAGTCTGCGAGTCCGAGGCGAGCGAATACGCAATCATAGGCTCTGTGTACCACCTCGAAATAGGTGTCGAGTTCCTCTTGTGTTCGGTGAAACGAGTACATATCCTTCATGAGGAATTCTCGACCTCGCATGAGTCCTGACTTGGCTCGTTTTTCATTGCGGAATTTGGTCTGGATCTGGTACACTGAGCAATTCTCGAGATCCTTGTATGACTGGATCCATTCACCGATAAGTGGTGTGACGACTTCTTCGTGAGTCGGATTGAGGGCGTATTCTTTTCACTCAGCTCATGGCAGTTTGAATAGTATATCGACCGAGTTCCAGCGATCGGTCTTTTCCCAAGCGTCCTTGGATCCGAGAGCCGTGAGGAGTACCTCTGATGATCCGATCGCGTTCATCTCTTCACGGACAATTTGTTCGATATTTCGGAGTACTCTCAGTCCGAGGGTTGTATAGTTGTAGGCTCCAGCGAGTGTCATACGGATGAACCCTGCCTGTAGGAGTAGTCCGGTACCACGATTATCCGATCCTGATGGGATGGATTTCTGCGTTTTGAATGGAAGAGTAGAGAGGAGAAGCATATCAGTTGAGAGTTAATTGAAGTAGAGTATAAGTAGAATCTATTTTTCACCAAGAAAAAATGTTCGAGAAAATGCCTGAGTTAAGTGGCCTCCTTGTTTCGTTTTTCATTTAACCTTCCAGAGTCTAGTTTCCGTTCGTATCCTAGTATGTGGAATATAGGGAGTATACGGAGCGACAATATCTCTCATAGATATGAGGAGCTCGATCTGTCGCTGAGTAATATGAGTGAGGTGTGGGATGACACTGTTACTATGGCAGATATCGTGGTAGAGATCGAGATCTCTGGATTGTAGCTGATGTATACTATACTTCGACATATGAGATGATACAAAAAATAAAAAAATCCCCCTTGCACTATATGACTCTCTGGAGGGGGAAATTTAGTTTTGATATGACAAATTACCTACCGGAGAGTCCGTAGGGGAGGAGGGACAAGGTGTGTGAGGAATACCTGATTAGTCATAGAGTGATGATATGGAGATGGGACTATTTGTCAAAACTATTTCCGCTTCCGCAGACTCGCGTACCACGATTTTTCTTTCTCTGACCAGTTCACAAATGGATGGAGTGTGAACGAATTATTTGTGATTCGTTTTTCTTTGGTACTCTCTTGTCCGATCCAGTCTGGGAGTTCAAATTTTTCATCCTCATCCTGTAGCTCGATATCCGCGAGGACGATACCACTATTGGTACCCTCGTATTCGTCGAGTTCCCATTTTTTGCCATCAGTATGGATATACTCGTATCTCGTCTTGATGACCTCACCATGTCCGATCATGATGAAGAGGGCGACCCGATAGGGCACTACCCACTCGTACTCATCACGGATATTGGGTCCATCTTTTTTGGATTTTTTGACTACCTTAAATGTGAATGCAGCAGACCTCTCCCCAGTTTGCATATCCTCGATGAGTCGGACTCGGAGCTTGTTCCCTTCGCCACGGTGGATCGTAGACTGGATATAGTGCTTGCGAGGGAGAGTTGCCTTCATCAGTTCCCACTCTGGATGCTCGGTGTCGATGATATACTGTCGTTCGATCTCTTTGGCCATATGCTCGATATTAGGATATGACTAGTGTAGCAGATATGGGTAAAAAGAGCAAGGAAATAGGTTATAAAAGTTCCTCTAGATTAGAGGGATTTTTATACTTTACTTAGGAGAAACATTATTTTTAAGCATATCCATTTGACTTTGAGTACTCTTTTTGAGATCCTCATCTCTCATATCAAGTACTCATCACATTCCTGCGAGAATAATCGGAATAGACTCTTTTGCAGGTATGCTAGTAATAAATTTTAGTTCTTTGAATCAAACTGGATTTTTTGTTCATACAATGTGATTAAATTCTTTTGCTTGTGGCGCTGTCAATTTTGGAAAAGTAAAACTCAATAAATTGTTTCAATCTCTTATAACGAGTATATTCGTAGTTTGCATTGGATTTTTTCATTCTTCCACAGTCATTATGATATAACTACTATTAGCACTTAGTCTTCATACTTTTTCTACATTTACTCATCACATCTGTATATCACTGGTACGGTGTGCTCATCGTGCTTGTTCTAGTTGGAGCATTCTTGATTCTAATACCATGTATTGCATCAATGCAGATGGGTTATCTGTTAAAAGAGCCTCAGTGAGGCTTGGTTTCTTGGGTTGGAGATTTTCGAAATTGGACATAATAATTTTTGTTAATGTTAACCAAAATCAATCATATCATATATATCAGTATACGTCAAAAATATTCTAAATAAACTTGCTTTTTTCCATTTTTTGGTATAATCCACGCGAATTCGAGCCAGTTTTGGCTCATTTTTCTATTTTTTCTCCCATATTCCCTATGTCACAGCAAAAGTTCATCAATGTAGCGATCATCGCCCATGTCGACCACGGTAAAACTACTCTCGTCGATGCTCTCCTCAAGCAGACCAACACATTCCGTGAGAATGAGGATGTCGGTACTACGATCATGGACTCCAATGACCAAGAAAAAGAGCGAGGAATCACGATCTACGCGAAGAATACGGCCGTCCAATACGGTGACTACAAGATCAATATCGTAGATACTCCAGGACATGCGGACTTCGGTTCTGAGGTCGAGCGAGTACTGCGTATGGTTGACTCAGTATGTCTCGTTGTCGATGCGTACGAGGGTCCTATGCCACAGACCAAGTTTGTTCTCAAAAAAGCTCTCGAACTCGGCCTCAAGCCAATCATCGTCATCAACAAGATCGACAAGCCAACTGCTCAGCCAGAAGTGGTGGTGGATATGCTCTTCGACCTTTTTGTCCAACTCGGTGCAACCGATGAGCAACTCGATATCACTGACGGTCGTATCGTCTATGCGATCGCTCGTGATGGTATCGCCAAGCGTCATATGTCTGATGAGGCGACTGATATATCTGCCCTCTTCGACACGATTATCGAGCAGGTTGCCGTCGCTGCCAATGATGTCACGAAGCCACTCAAGATGCAGATTGCCAACCTCGCGTATGACAACTATGTCGGTCGTATGGGTATCGGTCGTGTCGTCGATGGTGCAGCCAAGGTCGGACAACAGGTCACGATCATCGCCAATGATGGAACTCGCCGAACGGGTAAGATCTCGAAGGTACTCACCTCTCTTGGACTCAAAAAGATGGAGGTCACAGAGGGAGTCGCTGGAGATATCATCACGATCGCTGGTATCCCTGATATCTATGTAGGTGAGACGGTGTGTGCTGATCCAGATTGTGTTCCTATGCCTCCTATTACGGTTGATGAGCCGACTCTGACTATGGAATTCATGGTAAATGACTCTCCATTTGCTGGAAAAGAAGGAAAATTCGTCA